>JBGTMM010000025.1:0-1523 GCA_041743635.1 Bythopirellula sp. | reverse complement strand
TCGGTCAAAAGACAAGGGCGTATTTCAATCCCGATTACCCGGCCAGCGTGTGTTTGATTCGGCGGCCCTCGATTGTGCCTTACTTCGTAATACTTAGGTCTCGCGTCAAATCAACTTGACTGATTTTCTTGGATTGGCTCTAACTCCGCCATGCTGGATGCGGTGGCGGTTCAACGGATTGGATCGAAGTATCGCGCGCTCGAGTCCTTGATGGACGAGCGGATGCGTCGGCAGTGGGCGGCGGCAGAAGCCAAGGCTTATGGTTGGGGTGGGGTGGCTGCGGTGGCGGGCGCTACGGGAATCTCGCCGACGACCATTCGCAAGGGGCTTCGGGAATTGCGCGCACGGGCGAAGCGGCCCGGCGATCCATGGCCGACCCGCGTTCGGCGCGTGGGCGGAGGCCGCAAGCTCAAAACGGAGTCGGATCCCAAGCTGTGGCCCGCACTGGAAGCCCTGGTGGCTCCGGCGACGCGCGGCGACCCGCAATCGCCGCTTCGTTGGACCTCGAAGAGCACGCGAACGTTGGCTCGGCAACTGACGAAGCAAGGTCATCCGGTCAGTGATCGAACGGTGGGACGCTTGTTGCGAAAGGCGGGCTATAGCTTGCAAGGCAATCGCAAAACCAAAGAGGGAGCTTCCCACCCGGATCGGAACGCGCAATTCGAGCATATCAACGCCCAGGCGATGGCTTTCATGCGGCGTGGTCAGCCCGTGATCTCGGTGGATACGAAAAAGAAGGAATTGGTCGGGGAATTCAAGAATGGCGGCCGTGAGTGGTTGCCGCAGGGCGAGCCGGATGAAGTCCGCGTGCATGACTTTCTGGACAAAGACCTGGGTAAGGCCATCCCGTATGGCGTGTACGACGTCACAAACAATCAAGGCTGGGTCAGCGTCGGCGTTGACCACGACACCGCCGAGTTCGCCACGGCAGCGATCCACCGCTGGTGGAAGAAGATGGGCCGACGATGTTACCCCGACGCGACCGAACTGCTGATCACGGCGGACGGCGGCGGCAGCAACGGCAGTCGTTGTCGTCTGTGGAAAGTCGCCCTGCAGGGCTTGGCCGACCAACTCGGCATTGCGATTCACGTTTGTCATTTTCCGCCCGGCACCAGCAAGTGGAACAAGATCGAGCATCGGATGTTTTGCCACATCACGCAGAATTGGCGCGGCCGACCGCTGGTCAGCCACGAGGTGATTGTCAATCTCATCGCCAACACCGTCACGCAGCAGGGCTTGAAGATTCACGCCGCGCTCGACAAACGGCGCTATCCTTCCGGCATCAAAGTCTCCGACGAAGAACTCGCGCAAGTCCATCTCCAACGGCACACCTTCCACGGCGACTGGAACTACACCATCCAAACCGCTAAAACCAAAAAACGGCTACGTTAAATTGTCGCGAGAGCTTACTCATAGGTCGACCGCTCCGCCGTCAGCGGATGATCGAACGCAATTCGATGCGCATGTAAGCAGAGCGGCGGATCAAACGTTGCATGCGTTTGGGTTTTACCGACTTGCCCATT
>JBGTMM010000024.1:0-5661 GCA_041743635.1 Bythopirellula sp. | reverse complement strand
GCGGTCCCGCGACGGTTCTCGAGGCTGCGACCTTCGAGTCCACCACCTGGGAGCGCAAGCGGGGAGCCGATCTCTTCAAACGACGTGGCCAGATCATCGACCGAGGCCATGGCGTTAGGTGCCAACAGTGGTGGCGCAACGTCGGTGAATTTGCCGCCGACCGTTAGATCGGGTAGTCCCATGGGGGTCGGTGCATCGCTCACTTCCGTGGCCTCATCGCCGATCGACTCCATCGTGTTGAGTTCCACGTCGAGCTCGTCGGTGAGCTCCGCTGGCTCGACCGAACCTTCAAAGATCCAATCGGGTCCGACCCCCGGCTGCATGAAGGTCACCAGAGAAAGCAGGAGCACGATGATTACATGAGTTACTCCGCTAGCAATCCAGGAACTCGACTCGCCGTCGAGCAGCCAGGCTTTGATCCAAGTCACCCAAAAATTCTGGGCTATCGATTCGACGGGCGGGTTGACAGATTCAGGCACGCGGACCTCGGATGAGTAACGCACCGATCCGGTGGGAAAGGTTGAATTTTCGGCATTCAGGGGTTTCATGACGAACGCCTCGGGCGCCTAGCTCATGGCGGGTCCCGCTAGGGGCACCGGTTTCTGTTCCACGAGTCATTTAAGAATAGGGCCAGATGTTAGAATAGATGCCAACAACCATCGGCCAAAGGCCCAAATCCTGGGCAAATTCGGTCTCCACTCAACCGCTTGGTCCCGTTTCCAGTATAATCTAGGACCTCGCGATTTCTTTCATCGGATTTCACCACTGGAAAAAACAGAGCGAAAATCTTAGAATCTGTGTTTCGGCTCGACGGACACCCTCGTTCTCCAGGAAGATGGCGGTCAGCAGTCGTTTCACTCGAACGGGTTACTGAGTATTTACGATGGCAAAGAAATCTGGCAAGCGCAAGAAAAAAGTGGAAACGGTCTTCCTAGTTTGTGAAGAAACTGGCGACTACAACTACACCATCCGGCGGAAACTGGGGGGTGAGAAGCTGAAGCTCAAAAAGTATTCCCCCCGCTTGCGCCGACATACCGTGCACAATGAGAAGAACAAATAGTGGCAGACGGTTAAAAGATCAGCCGGGGGCGCTAGCCCCTGGTTTTCGCCGCTCCAACCGTGAGCTAGCGCTCACGGCTAATTCGAAATCAGAACCCATTTATGAGGGGTCAGGTTTCATAAGGGGTCAGGGACGACATGGCCAAGCGCTGGCGGATTGCTACTCACGATGCTCACGACGTCGCGACTTTGGAGCGAGCGGCGGGCATTCCCGCCGTGGTCGCTCAGTTGCTGCTCTCCCGCGGTATTACCGACCCTTTAATAGCCCGGCAATTTGTCGAGCCGAAGCTCACGGGGCTGCGCGAACCGGCTGAACTTCCCGGAGCAACCCAAGCCGCCGAAATTATCTACGCCGCGATCGAGTCCAAGCAGCGAATCATTATCTATGGCGATTACGATGCCGATGGCATGACGGCAACGGCGATTCTCTATCGCTGCTTGAAGCTGCTGCACGCGGACGTGGATTTCTACATTCCTCATAGGATCGATGAAGGTTACAGCCTCAATGCCGAGGCGCTTGAGAAGATCGCGGAGCAGGGGACACAGTTAGTAGTCACAGTCGATTGCGGTATCGCGAGCATTGCCGAAGCGAAGCGCGCCCGAGAGTTGGGGCTGATGCTCATTATCACCGATCACCACCAGTTGGCCGACGAGTTGCCATGCGCCGCGGCGATTGTGCACCCCGGCTTGCCACATGATCCGTATCCCTTTGCTGGTTTGTGTGGCGCAGCAGTGGCATTCAAAGTCGCCTGGGCCGTGTGTCAACGGGCGAGCGATGGGCAAAAGGTTTCCGGGCGGTTAAGAAACTTTTTGTTGCAAGCGGTAGGCCTCGCCGCGATTGGCACGGTCGCCGACGTCGTGCCGCTTATCGATGAGAACCGTATCTTGGTTCGCTACGGCTTGGGGTGCTTGAGAACGCAGCCCACGGTAGGTATCGCGGCGCTGATGCGCTCCACGAAATTGCACGAAAAGTCGCGACTCGAAGGGGATGACTTGGGCTACACAATTGGCCCACGCCTCAACGCCGCCGGCAGGTTAGGGCAAGCGGAACTCGCGATCGAACTGCTCACCACGGAAAACCCGCAACGGGCTGAAACAATTGCCCAATTCATGGAAGAGATGAACTTGCAGCGCCAGACCATGGAACGCAGCATGACTCGCGCGGCCATGAAGCAGGCGCGCACCTTTGGCGACCCGGAAATGGCCCCCGCGCTGGTGTTGGCTGACCACGAGTGGCACGCGGGAGTGATCGGCATCGTCGCTGGCCGAATGGCGGAAAAATACAATTGCCCCGTGGTGATGATTGCCAATGACCCGCTCGGCGTGAAGCCAGGAATTGGCTCGGCCCGCGGCGTCTGCGGGTTCAATCTGCACGAAGCACTGGCCGAATGCGGGCATTTATTGGAAAGTCATGGCGGCCACGCCGCGGCGGCAGGCTTGCGCGTGACACCGCAAAATCTCACCGCCTTCCGCAAAGAGTTTTGTCGCATCGTCGCTGAAAAACTTTGCGATGCCGAACGCTCACTGGAACTCATGGTCGATGCCGAGGCTTCGCTGCAAATGCTGACTCGGCAGATCGTCGAACAGATTGAAAACCTCGCCCCCTTCGGCCACGGTAATTCGCGGCCGCTGTTTTGTGCCAGTGACGTGCACCTCGCGGGGGACCTGAAACGCATGGGCTCCACGGGCAAGCATCTTTCGATGATTTTTGACCAATACGGCGTGAAGATGCGCGCGGTGGCCTTTGGCGGGGGTGATTGGGAGGAAGAACTCGCCCGCGTGGAGGGGCCGATGTCGATTGCGTTTCGGCCGGTGATCAACAACTTCCGCGGCCGCGTGACGGTCGAGATTCACCTTGCCGATTGGCGGGTACAGTAACTCCCTCACATAGCCGAACCATCCTGGTTAGGACCCGACCAAGATGGTCGGGCTATATAGGGGTCACGACCGTGCGTATTTGTGAAACCGCTCTTTGAGGTCGAGCGTCACGGGGCCGGGTTTTCCCGTGCCGATGGCGCGGTCGTCGACCTTCACCACGGGAATCACTTCGGCGGCGGTGCCGGTGAGGAAACATTCGTCGGCCACGTACACGTCGTGCTTAGTGAGCGAGATTTCCTTCACTTCAACCCCAGCCGCGATGGCGAGTTCGATCACGGCCTCCCGCGTGACCCCGGCGAGGATACCGGCATCCAATGGCGGCGTGAGCAATATACCGTCACGCACAAGAAAGATGTTGTCGCCGGTGCATTCGGCGACTTCACCCTTGTGGTTAAGCATGAGGGCTTCCACGCAACCGGCTTTCAAGCCTTCCAACTTGGCAAGAATATTGTTGAGATAGTTGAGGGATTTGATCCGCGGGCTGAGCGCCGCGGGATGATTTCTAATGGTGCTGGTAGTGATTATTTCGAGGCCTTGCTCGGACATCTCTTTCGGATAGAGGGCGATTGTGTCGGCGATGATGATGATTTGGGGGTTGCTACAGCGATTGGGATCGAGTCCCAGCGTGCCGGCTCCGCGCGTGACCACGACGCGGATATAGCCGTCGGCAATGCCATTTTTTTCGATCGTTCCGTTGATCGCCTCGCCCATCTCGGTTGGAGAGAGTGGGATTTCCAAGCAAATCGCGTGGGCGGATTCGAAGAGCCGTCGGACATGCTGTTCCAGACGGAAGACCTTGCCGTTGTAGCTGCGAAGTCCCTCAAACACCCCGTCGCCGTACAGCAGGCCGTGATCGAAGACACTGATTTTGGCTTCTTCCTGGGAGAAGTAGGTGCCATTGATATAGATTTGTCGGGACATATTTATTTGGCTTCCGCGAAGAGCAAAGGAACAAAAAAGCAGAGAATGCAAAATGAAAAATGTTCAATGCAAAATGCAAAAGTAGGAGCCGAATTCCTCGTTTTTCATTTTACATTGAACATTTTGCTTTTTCATTTTCCCTCTGCTTGAGAGGAAGACAGTGCCCAGTGTCCTGGGTTCGGTCACGCTCGCTGAATCCGTCCTTCAACCAGCCGCACGATGCGGTCGGCTTGTTCGGCGATCCAGGGATCGTGCGTCACCATGACTATAGTGAGGTTTTCCCGCTGATTCAACTCACGCAGGATTTGCATGATTTGCTCGCCCGTGGTGCGGTCCAAATTGCCCGTTGGTTCGTCGGCCAGCAAGACGCGCGGCTTGGAGAGCAGTGCCCGGGCGATGGCGGCCCGCTGCATTTCGCCGCCGGAAAGCTCGCGCGGCTTGTGCTTGGCTCGGGCGGTGATGCCCATCATTTCCAACAGCTCTTCGGCTCGCCGCCGATGCTCGCCGCGGCGGAGCCAATAGCTCAAAGTGCTTTCGGCAATCAATGCGGGGGCGAGCACATTTTCCAGGGCCGTGAGTTCGGGCAACAAATGGTAAAACTGGAAAATCATGCCAAAATGCTTGTTCCGCAGTAAGTCGCGGCTGGCACTGGGCAGATTGTCGATGCGGTTGCCCTCGAAATGAACATCTCCGGCGTCAGGTTTGTCGAGCGTGCCCAGCAAGTGCAGCAGCGTGCTCTTGCCACAGCCACTCGAACCAACGATAGCCAGAAACTCGCCCTCGTAAATCGAGAGGTCGATTCCTTGCAACACGGGAATGCCGAACGAACCTTTTTGATAACTCTTGAACAAGCCTCGCGTGGCGAGTTGCACTTTAGCAGTTGTTGGGTGCACGGCGAGCGCGGAACTTCCTGCCACGAACTGTGGTACTGAGTGAATTCTTTGTCGGGGATTGTGACTGCTATTCATATCGCAAGGCCCTTACCGGATGGAGATGAGCGGCACGCCGCGCGGGGAGAACACTGGCCAAAACGGCGATGGCAATGGCCCCCAGGCAAATCCAAGTGACCGTCAACGGTTCGACGATCGTGGGAATTTTGTAGAAGTAGTAAACCGAAGGGTCGAACACGGGTTGACCGGTGATGCGACCCAAGAAGTCGGCAATTTCATTGATGTTGGCGACAAACAGCAGGCCTAGCACCATGCCCACGCCGGAGCCGACGATGCCGAGACTCAATCCGTACCCGAGAAAGATGCCCATGACTCCGCTTCCCGAGGCCCCCAGCGATTTGAGGATGCCAATGTCGCGAGTTTTTTCCACAACAATCATGTAAAAGATGGCCAGGATGCCGAACCCGGCGACCGCGATAATCATGAACAGCAACACGTTCAGAACGGCGGTTTCCATATTCACGGCGGCCAGCAGAGGACCTTGCTTGTCGCGCCAAGTGCTCACCATGTAGAGCTGTGCGGGAAAGACATTCCGCAGCTTATCACGCACCGCTTCGGCGTTGGCCCCGGGGCGAAGCTTGATTTGAATGGATGTGAATTTGCCGATGCCCGTTTCGGGATCGATCATCCCGCGGCTGCGCTGCAACTGTTTAAGTGGCACAAAAACAAAACTGGCATCGTATTCGCTCATTTTACTTTCGTAGAAATCGACGATTGTGTAGAACTCGCTGATTGCTTCGGGAGGCAGGGAAGCCTTGGGAAAACTCACCCGCACGTCGTCCCCAGGCAAGGCGACAAAGTGGTCGCTGCCATCGGCCGCGCGGAAGCCACACACGCCGATCCCTAGGACGAC
>JBGTMM010000023.1:0-4892 GCA_041743635.1 Bythopirellula sp. | reverse complement strand
GACCGCCTGGGGACGGCAAGCATCGTCGCCAGAGAGCAGGGGATCGCGGCAGGTCTGTTGGCCATTCCCGTGGTCTTCGCCGAGGCCCAAGCGCGGCTGCAAGTGACCATTTTTCTCGATGATGGCCAACATTTCGCCGCGGAAAATAAACTTGCCGAAATCAGCGGCAACGTCCGCGATTTGCTGACCGTCGAACGCACGCTACTGAATTTGCTGGGCCGGCTCAGGGGGATTGCCACGCTCGCCGGCCGCTATGTAAGCGAAGCTGCCGGTACATACGCCCGGATTTACGACACTCGCAAAACCACGCTTGGCTGGCGGCGTCTGGAAAAATACGCCGTCCGCTGTGGCGGGGCCTGGAACCATCGCACCGGCTTGTTCGACGCGGTGCTCATCAAAGACAATCATCTGGCCCAACGCTCGGGCTCGGCGGTGGGTTCTCCCGCCGACGCGGCAACCGCGGTGCATGAAGTGCGTCAATTCCTGCAATCGCCGCAAGGGGCCGCCAAACAAATTATGTTGCCCGTGGAGGTGGAAGTCGATTCACTTGAGCAACTTGCTGCCGTGTTGCCGGCTGGTCCAGATATCGTGTTACTCGACAACATGCCGCCAGCCCTGTTGCGCGCAGCGGTGGAACTGCGCAATCAAGTGGCCCCGGGCGTCGAGCTCGAAGCTTCGGGTGGAGTGCGACTCGAGACATTACGGGAAATCGCAGCCACGGGCGTGGAGAGAATCAGCGTGGGCGCTTTAACCCATTCAGCCCGCGTGCTCGATCTCGGTTTGGACTGGCAGGCGTGAAATCCACGATCTTGCCCCAGCGTTCTTTGCTGCTAGCGTGTTCGTTCTGAGCGACATGTTGCGGTCTCTCAACGTGCCGTAAATTCGCTCTGTTGTCTTATTGCAACAAACGCGTTCAAGCAAACGCTCCGCACGGCATTGATGTGGACAGGACGGTAAGCCCAGGCTCAAGTCATCCTGGATTGAACTATGTTTAGGGGTGAGATGGCACCTGCGGGGGGAGGGGTGCTGCTTCATCGACGCGGCGGGTTCAAGCTAGGAGCTAGAGGGGACCCCGCCGCGTCATTTTTTTGTTTCGATTGGTTTTAATTCGTCCAACTATCTGCCCAAAATATTCCGCAAAGTTTATTTATTTATTTGACAGCGAGCCTACGCCTCGTTAAGATGAATGAAGTTCGAGCAGAAGTTGCTCGTTTTTAGGCATTTTTCTCACCATGATTGGGTTGTGGACCTCATGAACATTCGATCGGCGTCGAGTCGAGTTGACTCCGTCGATGTCCGAAAAGGCGATACCGCCTGGGTTCACCACACCATCTCTCCTGCCTACCGCGATTGATTTTAGTCATCTGACTTTATTCATCAATTACTTGCGGCGGACTACGCGATGACGTGCTCTCCAGGGTGCGATAGGTTCACGACCTGTAGCTTCTGCTCGCCTTGATCTCCGCATTAGTTTTTCAGTCTGCAAAAAAAACAGCACGAAAAGCCTGAGATCTGGACATGCGGTCAATTCGGCACGCTTACAGTGCGCGAACTTTTTTTTGCTTTTGACTGCCACCCGCAGTCACCAGTAACCCGAATGCGTGCCTACCGCCGTTCGAATGCCGTCAATCGTCGTGAAATTGCAGTCACGCCGTTTGACACTCTTCCTGATGTCTACTCCTTGATCTGGCAATTTAATCGGGCCATTTCAACACCATAGAGAGGTACTTTCAACCGCTAGGAATTTTTGCTTCGGCAATGCATCGCACACGCAACACGCATCAAGCCAAGAAGGCCAACGGAAGGCAAAACACAGGCGGTCGGATGGGGAGAACAACAATTATGAAACACTCACTTACATGCCAAGTCGTTTCAAGTCTTTTGCGTACCCTGCGATTGATCGTGGCGGCGACGGCGGTCCTCTGTTGTTTGTCGGGCAGCGCACTGGCCGTCATCAATGGCTCTTTCAATGTCATGCTCGGCGAAAGCCCCCGCTATCTCGATGCGATTCTTGATGAGCAGCGCGGATTGATTACTCCCGCCCAGCTCTATGAGATTAAGTACGAAGAATCGTGTAAAAACCCGTCCATTCGGCTTCATGACCGCAATCGACCAGCCTTTTTGGTGCATAATGATTCCACGGAAGATAACTTCATCAAATCACTTGTGATTGACATTCAGCAAGCTGGCTTCGAGTTTGGCACTGGTGATATTGGTACTGATGGTTTCAATGGCAGCTTTGTGTTGCCAAATATCCGCTCCGACCCGGGAATCGTGATTACGGCCAATCTGGTTCCCAACGACTCGACAAAATTGCAGGTGAATTTCACGGGCCTGGGCATGGGCGAAGCGGCGATCTTTCGCGTCGACCTGGATCCCATCCCCATGGTGAATGTTCTCTTCCCCGATTACCGTGGAATCCTTCTTGGTGCGAACATTGGTCAAGGGGCCACGAGTCCAGCGCTCTTTACCGCAACGTTCAGCAAGCCTGGTGAACCTGATAGGACGTTAAATCCCATCACCCTCAACGGCAATATCCCGGGCACAGTTCAATCAGGGCTCCTCGAGGTCTATCACGCCCAAGCGCGCACCGATATGTTCGACTTCGACGAGGATGAAGGGGTGATCCCTGAACCAGCCACCTTGTCACTGCTCGCCATGGCGGGATTGGGACTTATGGGTCGCCGCCGCAGAGTGGCGTAAGCTCAGTCGTAGCTCCATCAAAACCAATCTTCGAGAGTCGGTAGCTATCAAGCTGCCGGCTCTTTTTTTTGCAAAAAATGCTTGGGGGCACGTCCCTGAGGTACTTCCGAAGGGCGTGGCTAATGCTGGTAATTTCATCACCACGCCCTTTCAGGGCGTGCCACCCGACTTTTTTTGCGAGAAATAACAACTGTTAATTTATAACAGTCCCGCAAAGATGCCTGCACGTAGCGATTCTTTGGATTATTCGGAAAATAACGAAAGTGCCGGATGTACTGCCACCGATTCTTCTCTATGAACGAACAATCCAGCAGGCTGACGTTTGCTGGCAAGTGTCCAGCGCTCAACTCTCGCTTACCGAGAGCACGCTGCTACCGCTCAAGGCTCGACGACTTTTTTTGTAGGGGGGATTCAGGATGAAAATACGTACTAAGTGGTGTGCTGCGCTCGCAGCATACCTGGCATTGCTGACCGTGACTTCAGCACATGCCGCAAAGCGACGCGAATATCAGGTAGCGGGCAATCAAGCCGACGCTGCGCATACTTCTCTCGCCACGGACTTCGACGTCGAACCGGCCGCTTACGCCTCCAGAGGGGGCGGCGCGTCTTATTCCAGAGGGGCCAATGGCTTCGGCATCGCCTCTCCGCTGCTGGACCGCCAGTATCAACTCTTCGCTTACGGAGAATACATTTACGCACGGGCCAGCTTCAGCGAAGCCTTAGCGTACATTGTCAGCGATCCTAACGACCCCCAAGGGGGCCAAACAATCGTCGAATATGATTTCGATTACGAATCCTCGTATCGCTTTGGCGGCGGTATCAATTTCGTTGATTGTGGCGGCGCAATTGTATTCAATTTTGCGCGCTACAATAGCTCCGCGGATTTCAACGTCACGAACAATACTGCCGCGGGCACCTTTTTTGCGCCATATGAGGTCAATGCGGGACCCGGCCAAAATCTTCAAGGCGACCTTGACGTCGATATCAAGTCCTATGATATCGGTTTCGCCAAGACGTTTTGCCTGGGAGGACCTTGTTGTCCTTGTGACTGTTGTTGTGACACGTGTTGTGATACCTGTTGCGATTCATGCGACACTTGCTGCGATCCTTGCTGTGGCATGGATTGTGGATCGGGCTGCGGTGTCTGTTGCCCCGCTTGGGAGCTTACCTGGTCCGCCGGGGTGCGATTCGCCGATGTCGACTGGGGCCGCAATACCACGGCCTTTGACGCCGCCGGATTAGCAATTGATAACGAAGCCACTCAGCTCGATTTTAGTGGTGCCGGTCTTCGCACTGGCCTATTGGGTCGCCGCTATATTGGCCACCAAGGTTGGTGCAGCATCTATGCCAAAGGCGATATCTCGCTCTTGGTGGGCGATATGGACATTCGCACCGACACAACCGATGATCCCCAAGGCAACCCCCTGAGGCTGCGTTCGTCTAGCAACGAGGGGCGACGCGTAATTCCCGTGACCGAAATCGAAGCGGGTTTGACCATGAATCTCACGCGCAACATTATTCTGAGCTCGGGTTACTTCATTGCCGCCTGGCATGATCTGGGGATACGGGACGAGTTTGACTTTTCCGGCATCCCCGGATTGCAGTTGAACCTTTACGATGACGCCAACATCCTCGGCTTCGATGGCTTCTTCGCTCGGGCAGAAGTTGGCTTCTGACAAGAAGTTCAAACCCTACACAAACGCTAACAGCCAGTCCCGGCGCGCCGGGACTGGCTGTTTTTCTATGTTTGCTGGTTGTTCACGGCAGTGGGACATTGCCGGCTAACGATAACGCCCAGGGTCGCCACGGCGACTCGACTAGGCGAGATGCCACTCTCTGGGTCAATGTTTTGATCAGCTATCTTGTCGGTGTCAATCGTTCGCGACGGGAACGGCGCTGGGCCCGCAGGCGAGCGCGACGCTTCGTTTCGCTGGGTTTCTCGTAAAACTCACGCACGCGGATCTCCTTTTTGATACCGCTGCGCTCCACCAACTTGCGAAACCTGCGAACCGCCTCTTGTGCGGTTTCTCTTTCCCGAAGAGTCAATTTTACCAAGGGTTACTCCTATGCGACGTTACTCAAACGAAGGGCCTAACGTGTTATCTGCAAACACGTAGGATAACATTGGCCGCACCAAGCGCCTAGCCCAGGGGCCGCTTGCGGCTTTAGCGGGCGCAAAATAACCGGCA
>JBGTMM010000022.1:0-5331 GCA_041743635.1 Bythopirellula sp. | reverse complement strand
GTGGCGATGAAATAAAGAAATCTTGCGCGTAGCTTGTTATAATAGCCTTGCTTTCTTGCCAGAGATCTCTCAGCACCACCGACCGTGATCTAGTGAACGGCCCAACAGTTAGTTCGTCTGCTCGCGGGGTGCGCGGCGGCGGCTGGTTCAGCGGCCTCTCCGACTTCTTGCGCGCGACGAACCGGAGCAGCGGCAACCCGTCGAACCAGTTCATCCGCGACGTTGGTTTTCGCGTCGCAAGTATCCCTGAGCCAAGTACGGTGCTGTTAGGGGCGCTGGCCAGCGTGGGACTGTTACCGTGGAGAAGGCGATAAATCCTAGCGGCTGGCGGCTTAGGCACGGCTCAATAATCACGTCACCAATTGGCTAAATCGCTTCATTGCCCCCAGGAGGATCTCGACTTGTTGGCTGAAAGCCATCTGTCACCGTAGCCTGGGGCAAACGGAGTGCCGCCCCAGGTCACCAAAACCCAACAAACCGCTTTGGCTGTAGGCCATATTCACCGGGTCCTGATGAAATGTCAGGGTGAATATGGCCGTTGGCCAAATGAGATGATCGGTTCTTTTCACCTGTGGCGTTGCCACAGGCTACGGTGAGCAAGGCCTACGGCCAAAAGTCGAGTTATACTTGAGCCGTTTCTTAGCGCGATGTATCAGCGCCCGACAGGAGGATTGCAAAGTCAGAGTGAACCGCCAAGTCCACCAAATCCTCCAAGCAAGATTTTTTAACCACGAATCATCACGAATTACACGAATCAAATTATTCGTGTAATTCGTGATGATTCGTGGTTAAAGAAGTCTTTCCCAAGCTTGGTACTTCAAATAATTGACTTTGCAGTTCTCCTACAGCGCCCGAGGGATCTTTTGCCCAGCTGCGGAAGTGACGCAGAGCGTGAAGCCGCACAAATGCGAAACTTCTCGACTTCCCGACAATTTCCTTTCGGTAACTACGCAGGCCGCTCGCAACATTCTCGTCTAGTAGGTCTGGCTTAGATTCGCCGCGGAAACTAAGTTAAAGATTGTTCGCAAGCGACGTGTGCGTGATCTCTGGTTCTTGCGAAACCTCTATTCTTGCGAAACGCAGTAGGCCCATGCGGGATTATGCCCTCATTTATATTAACGGTGTCCGGCAAGAAATTCGCGGCGATCAGGCGAGGCTGTCGCTCTCCGACTTTCTTCGCCGACGGCTGGGGCTTATCGGCACGAAAATCGTCTGCAGCGAAGGAGATTGCGGTTCCTGTACCGTGCTTATCGGCCGGTCTGGCGAACAGGGCTTGCGGTATCAGGCGGTTGATTCCTGTATCCAGTTTCTCTTTCAACTCGATTGCACTCACATCGTCACGATTGAAGGCTTAGCCAAGGCCGGTTCCGTGAGCGCTATTCAACAGGCGATGATCGACTGCCACGGCTCGCAGTGCGGGTTCTGCACCCCTGGCTTCGTGATGACGATGACCGGCATGAGCGAGAACGGGTGTGCCACGCAGGCGGAAAATCTGAAATACGGGCTGACCGGCAATTTGTGTCGCTGCACCGGCTACACGCCGATTATCGAAGCGGGCTTGGCCGCGGGTGGCAATGAGCAGCAGCGGCTCTCGGAATTGTTCCCCCCTGCTCCGCTGCTGGCTGATTTCGCGGTTCATGCGGATGACGATTTATTGTTGACCGACAACGCTGGCAAGTCGGTGGCTTGCCCAACCACATTGGATGCCGCACTCGGGTATCTCAAAGATCATCCCCAGGCGATGATTGTTTCAGGGGCCACTGATATAGGCGTGCGCGTGAACAAAGGACTGCAACTCCCTGACAAGCTTCTTGATTTGAATCGGCTGGCGGAACTCACGCACATCGAAGTGGTTGATGGTCGGCTGGTGATTGGCGCCCGTGCTTCTTGGACCGCCGTCGAAGCAGCCTATCAAGATCTTGTTCCAGCGTTTCATCGCGTGCTCAATCTGTTTGGTTCGCCGCAAATTCGCAATGTCGGCACGATCGGCGGCAATCTGATCAACGCTTCACCAATTGCCGATTCGCTGCCGTTCCTGTATGTGATGGACGCTGAGCTAGAACTGTCTTCCCAAACCGGCAAACGGACGGTGAATATAAACAGTTTTTACCAAGGCTACAAGAAGTTCGATTTGCGCCCGGGCGAATTGCTGACCAAGATCAGCGTGCCGCTTCCCGAGGTGGGCGATTTACTCGGACTTTACAAAGTCACGCGACGGCGGGATTTGGACATTTCTTCTTTCACCGCGGCGGTGAAGCTGCGACTCGACGGCAACACGATCTCGCAAGCGGCCATCGCCTTTGGCGCGGTCGGCCCCATTGTCTTGCGGGCCCATGAGACCGAATCATTCCTGATAGGGCGGGAGTTCAACGAAGCCACCATGCGCGACGCGGGCGATCTTGCCGTGGCCGAAGTCACGCCGATCAGCGACGTCCGCGGCTCGGCCGATTATCGTTGGCAACTCACCCGCAACGTGTTGGTGAAGTTTTTCCTGGAAAACCAGCCCGACCTCGTGTTGGTGTAGAGGGTAAGTCATGTCAACTTCCGTGGGAAAATCATTGCCTCATGACGCCGCCCCAGGCCATGTCACGGGACGAGCTCTGTTCATCGACGATTTCCCCGCCACTGCCGGCGAACTGCACGTCGGTTTTGTCGGCAGCCCCGTGGCCAGCGGCGAAATCACGAACATCGACTTTCAAGCGGCCCTAAAAATCCCTGGCGTCGTCGGTTGTTACACCGCGGCCGACGTTGGCGGGCACAATGTGTTTGGGTTGATCGTGGCCGACGAACCGTTTCTGGCCTCGGGCGAAGTGCTTTACGTGGGCCAACCGGTGGTGGTCATGGCGGCGGAAACGCCGGAAGCTTTAGCCGTGGCCCGCCGCGTGGTGAAGATCGAGTGCCGCGCGAAAGAGCCAATACTTTCGATTGAACAGGCCATCAGTGCGAACCGCTATCTCGGCCCCGTGCGTCGCATCGCCCGTGGGAAGGTCGATGAAAATCTTGCGGCCGCGCCGCACCGCCTGCAAGGAACCTTTACCAGCGGTGGCCAGGAACAATTTTACTTGGAGTCGCAGGCCGCGATCGCCTATCCCGGCGAGCAAGGACAATTGGTCATTCATTCTTCGACGCAGAATCCGACCGAGATTCAGGCCGTCGTCGCGGAAGTTCTCGGCCTAGGGCTGCACCAAGTGGTGTGCATCTGCAAACGCATGGGCGGGGCCTTCGGCGGCAAGGAATCGCAAGCCGCGATTCCCGCGATCATGGCCGCGCTCGTGACCCAGAAAACCGGTCGCTCGGCGCGTGTGATTTACAACAAAGACGACGACATGTGCGTCACCGGAAAACGGCATGAATATCTCACCCGCTGGGAAGTTGGTTTTAACGATGCTGGCCAAGTGCTTGCCGTGCGGTACGAGTTTTTCTCCAATGGCGGTGCGACGACCGACCTTTCCCCTGGGGTGATGGAGCGTACGCTGTTGCATGCCGAAAACGCCTATTATTTCCCCAACGCGGAATTCACGGGCAAAATTTGCTTCACCAACTTGCCTCCCAACACGGCCTTCCGCGGTTTCGGCGGGCCCCAGGGCATGGCCGTCACCGAAAATGTGCTCGAATCGATTGCCCAGCACTTAGGGATCGACGCCCTCGAAGTGCGGCAGGCCAACGTCTATGGCGTCGAGAGCCGGAATGTGACCCCCTATGGGCAAGTGGTCGACAAGAATCATCTCCCCGAGATTTTCGCGAAACTTGCCGAGGCGTCGGAATATCAACGCCGCCGGCGCGAGATCGAGGACTTCAACGCCAAGTCGCGGTTGCAAGTCCGCGGGCTGGCTCTGACGGGAATGAAGTTTGGCATTTCCTTCACGACCAAGTTTCTCAACCAAGCAAACGCACTGGTCAACGTCTATACCGATGGCACGGTGCAGGTTTCGACCGGGGCGACCGAAATGGGCCAAGGGGTGAACGTCAAAATCCGCCAGCTTGTGGCCGATGAGTTCGCCATCGATCCGCACTGCGTCATTGTGATGGCCACCAGCACCGAAAAGAACAACAACACTTCGCCCACGGCTGCGTCGGCCAGCACCGATCTCAACGGTGCCGCGGCTGTGCTCGCTTGCCAGGAAATTAAGGCTCGGCTGCGGAACTTTGCGGCGGAGCATCTAGCCGACAGCGAATCGGGCCTGGTCGCCTCGCCGGAGCATATCTGTTTTGAAGAGGGGCATGTGTATGACGACCGCCAACCCCGCGTGCGCGTCGGATTCGGGCAATTGTGCGACGACGCCCGCCGCGAACGGGTCGACCTGGGCGCGCGGGGCTTTTTCGCCACTCCCGGAATCGACTTTAACCGCGAAACGGGCCGGGGCACGCCATTTTTCTATTTCACCCAGGGTGCCGCCGTGGCCGAGGTGGTGATTGACCGTTTCACGGGCGAAATGCGCGTGCTACGGGCCGACCTGTTGATCGACATTGGTAAGTCCATCAACCCGGGAATTGACCGTGGACAAATCATCGGCGGTTTCATCCAAGGCATGGGGTGGGTCACCAACGAATGTCTGGTATATAATGACCGCGGTGAGTTGCTGTCGCACTCGCCAACCACGTACAAGATTCCCGCGATCACCGACATCCCTTCGGTTTTCAATGTCGATTTATTCCCCAACAGTGACAACACGCACAATGTCGCCAGCAGTAAGGCCGTTGGTGAACCGCCGTTAATGTTGGCCCTCGCGGTCTGGGCGGCGGCCAAGAATGCACTTTCGTACGTCAACGGCCAGGCTGAAATCGACTTCAAATTGCCGGCCACCGGCGAAGAATTGTTGCGCGTAATGACTGCGTTGACCGTCTCCAAAAAGGTGGAGACCGTTCCCGCGAATTGACCCGGGGAGTGCCATCCCGGGCGTACATAATTCCGCACTCCGCACTCCGAATTCCGCATTCGCTATAATGCCCACACCTCACGGTTTTGTTGAACGCCTGGCCGAGCTTGCTCGCGGCGGCACACCGTTCGTGAGCGTCACGATGGTCGAAGCCGTGGGGAGCACCCCGCAAGATATCGGCAGCAAAATGTTGGTCACCTCGGCGGGGCTGCACTCCGGCACGGTGGGTGGCGGAAAGGTCGAATTCAAAGCGATTCAACATGCCCAGGCGATGCTCGCCGAGCCGGCAGCCTCCGCCACGGCACACCAGTTCGTCGAATGGAACTTGCAGCGCGACGTCGGCATGACCTGCGGCGGGGTGGTCAAGTTCTTTTTTGAAACCTACAACCACTGCGATTGGCGCGTGGTCATTTTCGGTGCCGGGCATGTGGCGAGCGCCGTGGTGCAATGCCTC
>JBGTMM010000021.1:0-2935 GCA_041743635.1 Bythopirellula sp. | reverse complement strand
GCCCGCGGCCCCCAACGCGCCGCCACGTTTATCGGTTGTCACGTCGGTCGCCTTCTCCTCGGGCCCCGCGGTAATCTTCTGATGCAGTACGTAAATCCAGATAATAAACAATAAAATGTAGATCGCCGTGAACATCACGATGGAGCCCACCACTTGTTCGGCAGTGATGGCGGCTGAAACCGCTTTGGTCGTGCGGAGGCCTTCACTTTCGGCGTAAACAAATTGACCGGTGGCGTTGATGAGCCGCTCGCCATTTTCGGTCTTTTCAAAGGGTGGATACACAATCCATGGCTGCCGACCCACTTCGGCGGCCACCCAACCCGCTTCGTTCGCAATAAACGCCGGGATGACCGCCCATACGAACACCCACATCAACCAACGCCGTTGAAACAGCGAATCTCGCAGCCGCAACACAGTGGCCAGGAGCGTGATCGAGATAAAGAACACTCCGATGGCGATCATGATGTGATAACTAAAAAACGAAATCGCCACTGGAGGCCGATCTTCCTTGCGAAACTTATCGAGCCCAATGACCGAGGCGTCGGGGTCGTTGAACAGCAGCATGCTCAAGCCGCCGGGGATCGCGATGTTGCCGCGGACCGTTTCGTTTTCTTCATCGGGAAAACCGACAATGCTCATATCCGCCGGGCCTGTTTTGAAGTGGGCTTCGAAGGCGGCGAGTTTCGCGGGCTGGGTTTCATAAACATTGTGGGCCTGAAAGTGGCCGCTCACTAATATCGCCAGGCTCGACACCGTGGCGAGCCACAGCCCGCCGGTGAACGAGCGCTTTGCAAACTCGTGATGTTTTTCCTTGAGCAAGTACCAGGCGGAAATGCTCATCACAAACGCGGCCCCCAAAATAAAGCAGCCGAGCCACACGTGAATCAAGCGATGAACACTCGAGGGGTTGAACACCATCGCCCAGAAGTCCGTGATTTCCGCACGACGAATCACTTCGCCATTGACGATCCAGGGCTTGCCGTCGCGCATCATGGGCACAATGTGATGCCCGGCGGGCGTTTGCTGCCAACTGTTGGCGATCGTGATCCAGATGGAACTGAAAATCGAGCCGAGCGACACCATGAGCGCGGCAAAGAAATGGAAGCGCGGGCTGACCTTGTCCCAGCCAAACACCAGAACGGCGAGAAAACCCGACTCCAGAAAAAAAGCAAAAATGCCTTCCGCGGCCAGCGCCGAGCCGAACACGTCCCCCACGAACCGCGAATAGGTGGCCCAATTCGTGCCGAATTCAAACTCCATGACGATACCAGTGGCGACGCCGATGGCAAAATTGACGGCAAAAATCTTGGTCCAAAATCTGGCGGCTTGCTCGTAGATTGGCTCGCGCGTGCGGAGATATTGGCCTTCGAGATAGACGAGCACCACCCCAATGCCAATCGTAAGCGGTGGGAACAGATAGTGGAACATGATGGTCAGCGCGAACTGAATCCGCGAGAGCATCACCACGTCCATCTCGGCGAAGAATAACATTACGGCAAGGAAACAGAGAAGCGAAAATGTGAGTTTAGATCTTGCCTATCTTTGTGGCAATTCCGCTCGGGTTGATTCATCGTCGAGGAGTTGAATCGCCAATCGCCTTTCAATGGTTTTCAAGCGAATTTTCGTGGCCACGCTTATTACCCATCCGTCGTGCCCCGGATCGGCCAGCCGATAAGACTGAATTACGGCATCCAACAAGTACAACTCAATCTGCTTAGAGTCACGTCCGATGATCCACACCTCGGGAACTCCAAGCCGGGCATAGAACTCCAATTTTTCGTAGGCCTCATCACGCGGGCTGTGGATTTCGATGCAGACCAGCGGAGGCCCTTCAATATACGTGCCTTTATCGTAGTTGGCACGCTCAGCCGTTATGAGGACCAGATCAGGAATGCGATAGTCCTGGGGCCACCCACCCGGTAGGGCCATATTCCGATCCGGATAAACTTCTTGATCCGGAGGACTTCTCCAATTAAGGAATAGCCAAACGCCCAATTGGAGGGCCAAGTTTTGATGATCCCGATGAGGCGCGGCATTCATGTGCACCACTCCATCCCACATTTCGTCGTAGCGATCGTGGCCCAAACGATGGCGTTCTTCAAGAAGACCCGGCGGGGCCTCCGCAGCGAAAAGTTTCATAGGGCATTCCTTCTGCCATTTAGGTGTTTGTGCTTCAATTGTAGCTGACTCGGGACCAAAATTACAACCGCAGTCGATGACCTAAAGCAGCTTCCGCACCGTGCCAGGCACAATCGGTTTATGGCGTAATGAGCTCGCGACTGCGGCGAAACAGAGCTCCAAACTCCGTAAATTGTTCCGCGCGCTGTGCGACGGTTGCCGACCTTCTTCGATCGCGCAGAGCAATTCTCCCATCGTGCCGTGGAAACCGTCGGGAAACCAGGTGCCCTTTATTTTCGGCGAGATGATGCCATCAGCGGTGACGATTTCGATGCGTTGACCTGCGAGGTTCACCCCCGACGAGCGAATCAGCCCCGCGCTGCCGGAGATGAGCGTGCGGTCCCAAGAGCCATTGGGAACATTTCCATCAAAAGCCATCGTCGCTTGGGCGTTTTCGTATTCAATCAATACCTGCCCCAACAGCGCGGGCATGATCGTTTGGCTCTTCGTCCGGGCGGCGGAGGCATAAACCCGCGCAGGGAGATTCTCGCCCATGATCGTGGTGAGAAAATCGAACCAATGGATCGCGAAATCATAGAGAATAAGTTGCTCGACGTGCTCGAACGCGGTCCCCTTGACCCAGCTATGGTCCCAATGCACGCCGCAATGCACCCCCGCGATGTCGCCTAAAATTCCGGAGTGGGCCGCTTCCCGCAGATAACTGAAGTGCGGTGCCCAGCGGCCGTTTTGATTCACGGCGAGGCATACACCCATCTTATCAGCCAGGTCGGCCAGTTTTTCGCCCACGTCGAGGTCT
>JBGTMM010000020.1:0-3337 GCA_041743635.1 Bythopirellula sp. | reverse complement strand
CAATTCAATTCCCGGACACCCTCAAGTACCTTGAAGTAGTTAGAAAAGCTGCGAATGTACAAACTGAACTCAAGCACGCACGGAAAATTATGTGACACCGGAAAAAAAGCAATTGGCGTAGCGAACGAGCATGGCACAGTCATGAACGGAAGCCATAGGCAATTTATGCTATTTTGAGCAGGCGAAACTGTCAAGAAAATAGCTGCAAATTTCAGGAACTGTCGTCTTAGGCATTCAGAATACGCAATCCGCAACCCGCAAACCGCAATCCATTCACCACTTGCGGGGGTCGGTACGGGAGATGATGTCGCTCACGCCGGTTTGGTTGAAACCCTTGTAGCCGTCGTTGCGCTCCAGGATCTCCATGTGCGAACCCAAAGCCCCTTCGCGGCGGAATTGCTCGGCTTGCCCGTCGGTGATTTGTCCCGCGGCAAGAGCGGCGTCAATTCGGGCGGGATCGACGTGCCAAACTTCCCCGGTGGTAAATGCCTGCCGCAAGTAGGGGAAATTCGTGAAGGGGGTCATCGTTTCCACGCCCACGGCGGCGAGTTGCTCGCGGGCGCGGTCAAAATCAAACTGACATTCCAAGTGGTGCATCCCCGCTTCGAGGAAGGCCTCACCATGGAGTTGGCACCAAAGACCGACCGTGCCAAGTTCGTGTTTCGCCGGCAAGCCAAGATGAGCGAAATCGCCGGCGATTTCCTCGGGACTCATGTCCACATCGGCGAAAATCACAATCCTCGCGCGTGATTGCTCGAGAACTTGCGCCCCCCAACCGGCTTCGATGCCGGCATAAAACCGTTCGCGGCAATGGAAGCCCAAGAGCTCCAACATTTCCGTGAGCAGATGAAAACACTCTCGGCTCGAGCGGTAGGTGTGGTGATCGTGGTTGGCCCAACCGAGGCCGAGGTTTTGCTGGCGTTCGAACTGTACTTGGGCCGCGTGATTGCGGTCCTGCCAATACTTGCGCTCGCCATGGAAAAACAAATCACACGCGCGATCGACGCCTAGTTCGGCCACGGCCGCTTCGATCAACATCTTGGCGAGCGCAAAACCGGCCGCGCTTTCCTTGTGGTGGCGAGTTCGCTCGCAAAAGGCCACGCGATGCTTTTCCGCGGCGGCAATGTCTTCTTCCGTTTCGTCGGAATATTCAAACCCTTGCCAGCCGTGCCGTTCGACGGCGATGAGTTCGACATCATTTTGCCGCGAAACCGCAAGCGTGCGGTAGGCGGAGCCGGGCGTTCCTTGCGGCTGCGGATCGGTTACGGGATAAAATTGAGCAAAGTCGATAACGCTTTCCACCTTGAACAGCAGCTTGGCGGGAACCTCGTCGCTGATGACAATGGTGGGAAAAATCCCCTCGGGATGGGTCCAGATGCCAGCGGAGTTGTCTGGAACAAAACCGGTTGCTTGCAAACGCTCCGGCAGCTCGGAGAGCCAACTTACCGGCACAAAGAAGGCATCGACGAAATCGGCGAGCCGATTGCCCGTCTCATCGCGGAGGCGATCTCGTAGCCGGGCAATCTCAGGACTCTTGGTGAGGAACTCGCCCAGAAGTTGACGGGTCAATTCCGCGGCGGTTGGCTGAGGCTCCCAAGTGAAAGCGGTCAGGGCGTCCAAAGTATCGCTCGACATCGCAGAACCCTCTCAATTTTGGCGACCGAAAATGGCAACTGAACTCATTTTATTTTAGTGAAACAGATGACTAAAGGCCAAACTATCGCAGTTTATGCGCAACTCTTTCACGCGGCGGCGCAAACGCATCTGTTCGCCCCTTCGGCACTTCTGTTATCTTGGCTAACAGCGGAAATTGTTGCAGCGGCAGTTGGTTTATTGTACTTCTTTCGTCAAGTGTGGGGTCGGGTATGCATCGTGTTTTGCTGTTGGGGGCCGGGAAGATTGGCCGCATGATCGCTCGCTTGTTGGTCGACACCGGCGATTATAAGGTGACTGTTGCCGATGCGGATGCCGCCGCGCTCAAACGGATCGCGGATCGCGTCTTCGTGGACACCAAACTGATCAACGCCTCGGACACACCCCAAATTGCGGCAGCAATGAAGGGCTGCGATTCGGTGATCTCGGCACTGAGCTTTGCTTACAACCCCCAAGTGGCGAGCGCGGCACTCGAGGCCGGGGCGAGTTATTTCGATCTTACCGAAGACGTGGCCACCACCCGGGCGGTGCGCGAGATTTCAGCGAAAGCCGGCAAGGGTCAGGTTTTCATGCCGCAGTGTGGGCTTGCGCCGGGGTTCATTTCGATTGTTGCCAATCACCTCACAAAATCGTTCGAGAAGTTGGACTCGGTGAGCATGCGGGTGGGAGCGTTGCCGCAATTTCCCACGGGCGCGCTCAAGTACAATCTCACGTGGTCGACCGATGGACTCATCAATGAATACTGTAACCCCTGCGAAGCGATTCACGAATCTGAGCGGATCGAAGTGTTGCCGCTGGAAGGTTTGGAGCATTTCTCGCTCGACGGCGTGAAGTACGAAGCGTTTAACACCAGCGGCGGCTTGGGCACGCTCTGCGAAACGCTCGACGGCAGGGTGCGGCAGCTCAACTACAAGACGATCCGCTACATGGGCCACCAGGAGCACATGCTGCTACTGGTGAACGAGCTTCGACTGAGCGAACGCCGTGATTTGCTCAAGGATATTTTGGAACATGCCGTGCCGATCACGTTTCAAGACGTCGTCGTGACCTTCTGCACTGTCACGGGCACTCGCAAGGGTCAGCTTGTTCAAATCACCGATGCCCGCAAGATTTATCACGAAAAGATTGGCGACGAGAATTGGAGCGCGATTCAAATCACCACCGCCGCGGGAATTTGCACGGTGCTCGACATGCATGCCCAAGGGCAACTGCGCTCGACGGGCTTTGTGCGGCAGGAAGAAGTCGATTTCGAACAGTTCCTCGCCAATCGGTTTGGTAGGCACTACGATTGCAAAATGTCAACACGCTTCAGCACCACCTAACATTATTATTGAGATAAATTAGCCACGGAATTTCACGGATTAAACACGGATGAATTGCAGATGAATGTCCGTGTTCAATCTGTGTTTCATCCGTGGCTAAATATGCTGGATTCAGCGCAGTAATTAACACAACTCCTCAACTCAGTGGCCAAAATGGATAGCAGACTGCAAAGTGCTCTTAAAACTCTTGGTGTGAATGAAAGTGTCAAGGCGCTCGCCGTTGGCGGCGATTGGCAGGTGGGGCAGGGGAGTTCGCTCACCGTGCGTTCGCCCGTTGATGGCGAGCAACTTGCCGAGTTCAAAATGGCGAGCGCCGAGCAAGTGCACGCCGCCATTGAAGCTGCGAACAAAGCGTTTCGCAC
>JBGTMM010000019.1:0-3771 GCA_041743635.1 Bythopirellula sp. | reverse complement strand
ATCGCGGGTTATGATAAGGGTGATGTGTTCAAGAACAACTGGCCGAATCCATTTACGAATACGAGCGTTGCCACCGGCTTGAACGATGCCGAATTTCATCAAAACGTGGCCTGGGTCGACATCGATAACGATCGCGATTTGGATTTAATCATCGCCATGGAAGGGCCCGCCAAGCATCAAATCTATTTGCAGGGTCCGGCCAGCCATTTCACCCCCAAGGGAGCCGACGTCGGCTTCCAGCAAGATTTTGGTTGGAAGGCCTATGGCATGGCCATTGGCGACACAGATGACGACGGCGACCTCGACGTCTACATTTCGACCTGCCGGCTCGACAACAATATCCGTAACAACTTTTACGAAAACCAGTTGGTTGAAACCGGCTCGTTAAGTTTCATCGACATCGCCGACACTAATGGCACGCAATACATGCGGAACTCCTACGGGGCTGAGTTTCTCGATTTCGACAACGACGGCAAGCTCGATTTATTTGTGGTGGGATCCGACGGAGAGCGCAGCAAGATCTATCGCAATGACGGCAACAATATGTTCACCGACGTCGACACGCTCACGGGTCAACCGCTCCTGAGCGATCCGGCGGGCGATCTCAACGGGGGCCGAGCGGTCGACTACGACAACGACGGTGATCTCGACCTCTATTTTCACAATAACGCGGCCGGCACGAAAGCGCGCAAATTGTATCGCAACAATTTGATCGAAAACGGCAGCAACTGGAGTTTCACGGACGTCACGGTTGCCCAAGGGATCAACGCAGGCATCGAAGGGGGCTACGACAGCGCATGGGGGGACCTCGACCTTGACGGCGATCAGGATCTCATTGTGCCCAATAACATCGGTCCCTTTTCCGCACCATTGCCGGAACGCGTCTTTCTCAACGACTCTTCCGAAAACGGCAACCACTGGCTTTATGTCCGGTTGAATGGCCCGACCGACAACACCACCGGCATTGGTGCTTCGCTTTACGCTACACTGTTCGAGGGAACGCCTCAGGAAGTCACACTCCGCCGCGAAGCCAACACCAACGCTGGCACGTTCAATCAAAGCGACTTGCCGGTGCATTTTGGACTCGGCATGGCCACGGTCATCGATGAGCTGCGCATCCGCTGGCCCGATGGCACGATGCAACACTTGTACGATGTGCCCACCGACCAGTATCTCACTGTCACGATTCCCGGGCCCGGCGATTTCGACGGCGACGGCGACGTTGACGGCCGCGATTTCCTCGCTTGGCAGCGTGGGGAATCGTCAGACCCCTTCAGCCCCGCGGACCTGGCCGAGTGGCAAGAAAATTTCAATGCGCCTCTGGGCGCGCTCTCGGAGGCGTTGACCGAAGTTCCTGAACCCGCGTGTCTCTGGGTCGGCGGCATTTTGCTGGGTTTGATCAGACGACGGTAAACGTATTGTGAACCGTTATTTGCCTGTCGCGTTCCATAAACGGACGTCGGAAAACTTGCGGAAATCGCGATCAAACGAAGCGATGGCATCATGCGACCCCACCGCGGCCGCAGCCAGATAGCAATCGAAAAAATCGCAATTCGTCTCGCGGAAGCGTTTCAAGGCAGCGAGCATCGTGTCGGAATTATTACAGTAAATACCTGGTTTTTGGATGACGCTCGCGAGAGTCTCGGCGACCACTGTCGTATCAACCTTGTAAAAGGACGTGAGTACCCACACGGCTTCCGCTAAGGCGATCTCGGTGAGAACCAACAGGCAATTTGCAGACTCAGCTTGATGAAACAGCTTTCTTGCTTGGGCGGATTGCTTTTTGTCGTCATCCAGCAAAAACCGCAACAATACATTCGTGTCCAGCAAATACCGTATCACTGATATCTGCCCACCCTGCGGCTGCGAGCATGATCGCGTTCCTCTTGCTTGGTGCCCGCGCGGACTGCTGACTTGATGGCACCAGCCAAATCCATCAGTGACTGGGTTTCGGGGCGGATAAAGACCCCACCTTCCTGAATCTCGTAAGTAAGTTGCTGGCGAGGTTTGAGATTGAGGGCCTTGCGTACCTCGGCCGGGATAGTCGTTTGACCGCGGTCAGTGAGGGTCGAGCGAATCATGGCGATCTCGTTGAGGTAATGCATTACATCACTTAATGCATTATAGCATTGTGTACGATGGGGGGTGTAGAAAATCTAAGTTAAACACCTCGAACTAGGATTGGCTTCGATCTTTCAGCCTGGGGCGAGTAAAAAACACTCCCGAAAAGCTCGCATTTTCATACCCATCCATCTGATGCCGTGAAGCACCCCATTGCCAGCGGTCGCTTAACTGTCCATCTGAACGTATGATTTTCGCGCACTGTCTCAAAATCGCTCAGAAAAGGCATTCCTCAGCAGGGACTGCCAAATCTTGAGATTAGTGAAAAATCTGCAAGATTGGCAGCTAAAGAGCGAAGGACAGTTAGTGAACCGGGAAACCACCAATTTGCGCAAGCGGTTATCCATTCACATGTTCGGTGTTTGCTACCGCTGCGTTCGTGTCGGCAGTTGCAGACCCCGGCATGGGACTTGCTTTTCACTTACGCAGCAGGATGATTCAGGTCTACCCTCAAGAACCAACCCTCTGATTAGCGGAGGCAGGTTAATCGAGGACCCTGGTTACACTGTTACGACTGGCAACTTTGGAGAGTTAAAAGTCGGTCAATTGTCCGCTACCCAAGGAAATCGCACTTGTATGTTGCGAGGGTTCGCGGAATCCTATTCGGACGGCTGGGAGAAAGGATTTTCTCCTTGTAAACGTCGAACTCTCGGAACGAGGAGTTCGTAAAGATGGCTAGGTACACCAAGGAAGTTTTGCCAAATACAAAAGTTAACGGGACACCCCGCAACGGCTTGGCGAAGCTCAGTGATGAAGACTTGATCGCCAAGTACCAAGGCGCTGACGACAAACAGACCCCGGTTTTTGCCGAGTTGGTCGCGCGCTATGAACGCGAGTTGTACAATTATCTGCGACGCTACCTCGGCGACGGCGTATTGGCCGAGGATGTGTTTCAGACGACTTTTTTGCAAGTGCACCTGAAATGTGCGTCGTTTGAGTCGGGCCGCAAATTCCGTCCTTGGCTCTACACGATCGCAACTAACCAAGCTATTGATGCCCAACGACGCAATCGTCGACATCGTCGCTTAAGCCTTGATATGGCTCACAGCGCTAGTGGCGAGGAAGTGGGTTCGTTGATGGAGGTGGTTGCGACCCAGGAGGTCGACCCGAGCGATGCGGTTGATACGGGTGAGCAGGCTCAGTGGATTCGCAACGAAGTGGCCACGCTCCCCGACGCTTTGCAAAGTGCGGTGAATTTGGTTTATTTCAAGGGGATGAAGTACCGTGACGCTGCTCAGATCATGTCGGTGCCTGTGGGAACGGTTAAGAGCCGTCTCCATGCCGCGATTAAGCGGCTCGGCCAATCGTGGCGCGATATGCAGGTTACGAGCGACCGTTAAAGAGCCGCTGGCCGGCTTAGTAGTTCTTCGCAAGCTATATTTTCACGAGCCTGCCACCTGGTGTGGTGGGCTCGTTTTTTGTTTGCAGCCTGCGCTGCGCTATGCACCAAATGTCGATAGGGTATGGGGGAAATGAGAGAAAAACTGCTCGCCTACCTCATGGACGACCTGGACCCTGCCGAACGCTCCTCGGTCGAGGTAATTCTCGCTGCTGATCCCGCGCTGCGGCAGGAACTTGATAAGCTGCGCGAATGCCTTGGCCCCTGTGAAGAGGCCCCGGAACCTGAAACCGTTCCCCCATTGCAACTTG
>JBGTMM010000018.1:0-11312 GCA_041743635.1 Bythopirellula sp. | reverse complement strand
ACGGGGCGCATGAGATGGAAGCGTGAAGCGGCAAATGTGTCGCGCAAGCTTTTTTTCTGGTCGAGCAATTGCCACAGCAATTGAATGGTCGTCGTTGGAATTCGTTGCCCCCCTGGAACTCCCAGAGCCAGTAGCGGTTTGTCAGCACGAGTGACGATGACCGGCGCAATGGTGCTTCGTGCGCGTTTGCCCGCCGCGGCGTAATTAATGTTCTGAATGTCGTGAACGGAAAAATTGCTCAGGCTGTCGTTGAGCAAAAAACCAGTCCCTGGTGCGACCACCGCAGCGCCAAAGTGCAAACTGAGCGATTGCGTGAGACTGACCATGTTGCCAGCCGCATCCGCGACGACCAGATGGGTCGTGCTCGCTGTCGGCAATCCATCGGCCGAGTTCACAACTTTTTCCTTTTGGGGGTACGGTTGAAGTGGATCGACTTTCGCGGCGGCTTGAGCAAGTTGGCCCGCCGCTGTCGCCGAGATCAAGCGCGCTGCATCTTGAAGTGCGTGCTCGCCATCGCCAATCTCGGCTTGAATTTGGGGATAGAGGCAGAGCAACACACGCCCCATTTGGTTGGCATATTGAACGGGCGAGGCCGAGGCGTCCAACTTGGGCATCTGTTCAAAGCACTTGAGCGTGGCGAGCACGGTTGTCCCGCCGGTGAGTGGCGGCGGGCAAGAATAAATCCGATTGCCGCGATAATTAATCGCCAAGGCTTCGCCGACTTCGGCTTGGTAACGACTGAAATCTTTGACCGTCAGCGCCGAGCCGGCCCCCCACGCTGCCTTCACAATCTGTTTGGCCGTGGGACCCTCGTAGAACGAGCGTGCCCCGTGCTCCGCTATGTCGCGCAAGGTGCCGGCGAGGTCGGCATTTTTTAAGCGGGCACCCACTGGGGGCAATTCGTCGCGATAAAGATAGAGGTCCGCCGCTTCCTCATCCTCTTGCAGATCAGCCACGTGCGATTTGTACAGCCTCTGCATGGTTTCATCGATCTCGATCCCCGACTCCGCGAGATTGGCCGCCGGTTCGACAAGCTCGGCCCACGGTTTCGAGCCCCAGCGCTGATAGGCTTCATCCAAGCCGGCCACTAAACCGGGAACGCCGACGGCCAGGTAACCCAACTCACGCTCGCGCTTCGGCAGATCGGCAAACGCCGCGGCATCCATTTTTTTGGGGGAAGTGCACAGACCGACGATCGCATAAACCTTTCCGGTGGAGGCTTCGCGGTAGAGCAACACGATCTTGCCACCTAGCCCCGAACCATAAGGCTCCGCCACGCCGACGGCGAGCGATGTGGCAATGGCCGCGTCGATGACGTTGCCCCCCTGGCGGAGCACTTCCAGACCGACGGCCGTGGCGGAAGAGTGGCCGCTGGCGACGGCATATTTCTTGGCTTCGATTTGCTGTTGACCGTGGGAAGCGGCCGGCACGAGAACGCTCAGCGTGGTAAACAGTGTGAAAAGAAAACGCTGTTCCATGCACAACTCATTAAGTCAGAGCGGGACCTCGCGCGCTTACGCGAGGTCCCGCAGTGAAACAATCGATTTCGTTAAAAACATCGGAAACTAAGCTCGGCGACGCCTACCCGACAAGCCGGCCATCGCCAGGATCATCAAGGAAACTGTCGCCGGTTCGGGGATGCTTTGGATCAAACCCGGGTAGGGGTTTGTATCGTAAAGGGCAATTCGATCAATCAGCGTTTGGTCCGCTGAGAAATCATTATTCAGGTACAATCGCACTTGTTGTGCGAAGCGGGCCGGGTCGAGGACGCCATCTTTCAAGGTTGTAAACGAAGCTCCAGCGTCCGCGGAATACGAGACCCACAACTGGTCGCTATCCAGGTTGACCGCCACGACGGCGATAAAAGTAGTTGACTGCGTCGAGCTGAGCGCGGCACTCGTTGTGTCCGCTGAACCAGTACCGATGCCATTGCCAAAAATTCGTACGACGTTATCCGTTCCGTGAGTGACGTCAACTTCCGCGGTAACGGTGCTTGAGCCCAGAGTCGGCGAATTGATCAGCGACAATCGAATGATTTCTTCTTCCTCACCCGCGATGGGCGGTGCGGGATTAAAGTCCCAGGTGAGTTCCAGGACGCCATAAATCGTCCCCGCGGTGATGTCGGGAATATCGAGAAAGACCGTTCCCAGACCTTCATTGTTTTTCAAGCTCACGTTGTATTGCCCGGCGCCGTTGGTGCCCACTCCCGCCAAGTCATCGCCCGCCGAGTCGCCCGACCACTGCAAGGCGATCACGCTGTTGGCAGTATTTTGGATGGGGGTGCCAGACGCGTCGTTAAAGAGAAACTCTTGCAGCAAGGCCGCCTGCAAGGGTGTGGCACATGACACGGCCGCCGCGCAGGCGACCCAAAACATAATTCGTTTCATTAGACACTCCTCAAGTTGGGTAAGAAAAAGTTGGGGAAGAAATAGTTCTGACTTGATCGCTCTTTGAACTACGGAGCGATAAACCACCCTGTCTTGCCCTGTGCCATCCACTGATCCACCATGTAGTTTAGCCAGACTTTCCCCAAATCGTGCAGGAACGTCCAGAAATTCCGTGAATTTTTTCTGGGAATTGCCCCACGCCTGCCCTGTTCGCCTTTCACTTTCGGCGACCAAACTTCCCCCGACGACCCTTTGAGACCCCGTGGCGGCTCGGAAATTTCGGGAATCCACTTGGCAGGAAATCTCTGGCGTGTCTAAAATCAGGGGTTGGCGGTCAGTTGCCGACCCATTCCCGCACGGTTTCCTTAGGAGACACTGTGATGCGATGCCATTCTCAAACCGCTCAGCCTCATCCAGCTCAGCGAGCGTTCACGCTCGTGGAACTTTTGGTGGTGATCGCGATCATCGGTGTGTTGGTCGCGCTCTTGCTGCCTGCCATCCAAGCCGCGCGGGAAGCCGCCCGCCGCAGTCAATGCGTCAACAATCTGCACAACATCGGTCTGGCGATTCATAACTATGCTAGCGCGAAAACCACGTTTCCCCCCGGCGATGTGCGCGATCCATTTTTCAACGGCGGCACCCAAGTCAAAAGTATGTATAGCTGGATCACGCTTCTCATGCCTTACATTGAAGAGTCGAATTCCTATGGCCTCGTGAATTGGTTGGACGGTTTGGAAAAGAATCAAGATTTACCTAACCCCGCTCATCACATTTTTCTCAACACTTTCACATGTCCTACAGAGTCGAATCAGGCTCGTGATATTGGTATTGTGAATAAGTTTTATGGTGCTAGGGGAAATTACGTGGGCAATGCTGGCTTAGGCTGGTTTTGGGCAGAAGATGTTTCTCCGAATGATCAGATGAAGGGTTGGGAGGCAGAAGGCGGCGATCCGCTGGCCGCACGACCGCTTAAGGCTGGTGTGCATATGACGGCCTTGGGCGCCTTTGTCGTAAGTTCAGTTAAGCCAGTGAAGGGCCGTGAATTTGGTGAGTTTACCGACGGCACTAGCAATACGGCTGCTGTGAGTGAGCTTCGTCTAGTTCCCACTGAAGACACAAGAGGTGCCATGCACTTTGGTCCCGCGGCACTTTATATGCACGACTGGGCTCCGAATGTGGCCTTTGGCACTCGCAATGATGCTAATGGTTTGCGGGCGGAGGATTTTACACGCTGGTGTGATCGCCAGGGGCCCGCTGCTGAAATTGCTCCGTGTCGGCAGTCCTCCGATGGTTGGATGGGTTTTTGGCAGCACACAGCCCGCAGTTACCATGTGGGTGGGGTAAATCTTGCCATGGCTGATGGTTCCACGACTTTTGTGAATGACGACATCGATATCATCGTCTGGAGAGCCTTGGGAACAACCGATGGCGGCGAAGTTGTGGATAGTTCGACTCTCTGAATCTGTCCATTCACATTAAGTGTATGATTGGCAAGTTATGCGCAATGAAATCAGCCGTTTGAGTCCTTGTCTGATTGAAGTGCCATTTCTTTTCTTGATAGCCGTTTGCTGTACAGGTTGCGGTGACAGTGGTCCACCAAGATTCTCTCTAAGCGGCCAAGTGACCTACGATGGCCAACCGGTAACGAATGGTTCAATTGCCTTCGAGCCGACGGACGCATCCCTGGGCAAGAGTGCTTCGGCCGACTTGATCGATGGCCGCTATGACATCCCTAGGAACCTTGGGCCTATTGTCGGAACTTATACGGTGTGGATCGAGGCCGAGCGACCGAGCGGCAAGAAGATTCGGAGTGAGGATGGATCCGGCACAATCGACCAACTCGCTCAATACATCCCCGCGGCGTATAACGAAGACACAACTCTCCAGGTCGAAATCACCGACGATCGGGACGACCTTGATTTCTCTCTCGAAAAAGTGGCGACAACTCCGGCAAGTCGTTAGCGATTAGAGTCATCTGGCGAGATCCGTCGATACGCTCTCCCCTCAAGTGCTCCCTGTTGGAATCGAACCAACAACCTACTGATTAAGAGGCAGTGGCCTAAATCACATTTAACCCCGTTATTTACGGTGTCTGCACGATCCCGCGTCGGTCCACTTGCTCGTCACTTGTTCTTCCGGCTGGTATTCTCGTCAGCGGGGATGGGTCTTCCTGTGCATGTGATCGTTTTAGGCTGTTGAAGGCCCATCTCAACAAGAAATGCCGTCGGGGCACCGGGGAAAAACTTGGAGAATCAAAACCAGTCACCAAGACAATCCAGCATTGAAATAGCCAACGAACGCACGAATTCGTCATTCCGAAGTTCCAACCCAACACTTGTAGGCATGTAGGATTACCCAGCCGTTTGTATTCTTCGCAAAGTAATTTAGGATAAAACTACAGCCAGTTGTTTAAAAAGAATCGAGAATAGTCGGGTATCGCACTTCCACCACCACGAAAAGATAATTTTATATGAGTAGAGTTGATGGATTGATTTTGTGTATTGCCTTGTTGGGCGCTGTGCTTGGCGTTCTCAATACGTGGTATTTCTACAAGTCGAATCGTGTACGAATTAGGGTTGTACCTAAACTCGCTTTTGATATGAGTTCAGGACGCTACATAACAAGCGAATGTGACGATCAGTCCCGTCAATTGCAAGCAAACGGTGCTCAGCAACGATGGGCGATTGAAGTTATAAACCTCAGTGCGTTCCCCCTGACGATTGACGAAGTGGGATTTAGCGACCATACCGTCATGGGCAATTACGCGATGGTACAACCTGAATTATCCAGGGGCAAAACATGGCCGGTCAGGCTCAAGCCGCGCGAAAAAGTGGTGTACTACAGCACGGACGGAACGCTTCTCCCCGGGCGTGTGTTGGCGAATCCATGTGCCTACGCGAAAACTGATTGCGGTTACTGCTTTTATGGCGAAAGCTTAATCCTTTCGAAGCTAGCATTTTCGATGTCACTGGAAGTGAATCAGTTAGGCACAGGACCTGCCGAGTGACAAATACATTCATTGCTCTGCAGGTTCCAACTCGGAATCGGCGAGGACCTCTTCATGGACATATCGGCGAAAGGCACGTACCGATGAAAAAAAACGAAACCCAGCCTGACTGGCAGCTTCTTCAACATCCTCGCCCTCACCTAAAAGAACGGCAACAGGCTGGCTAAGTCCTTCTTGTAGGCCATTTGGCCAAGCAAGATCGAGAATTGCGACGACATCACCGGACTCACCAATTAGCTCATATGACAATTCACCGTTGGGAAGTCCGCGTTGCGTTACCCAATCGTTGCAGCGGTCCAAACGAACTTCTTCGTCGTCATCGTCGATTCCTCCTGGTACGTAGGCAACCGCTCGCTCTACGAACTGGGCATCGTCTGGAGACACGACCATTGGAATGCTTCCAGCAGAGAGTCGCTCAAGAAAGTCGTTGGCAGCCTTCGCTAAGAGTTTCTGGCGTTCTGCCAAGAATTCCAAATAGTTCTCTGGTTTCCAAAGCTTAGGGTCCATCGGAATCCAGTGGCTCTCGATTGCACCCGGTGTGCGTTTTTTGTACTTCGGCATATACTCTGCGGGATTCTGCTTCGAGACTTCAAGATTCGTTTCTTGGGTCAGGAAGGTAAAATTAGCAATGGCGTTCACTTGTCGCTTCTTGTAACCGTGTTCGTAGAGCAAGGCCTTTGGAAAAATGTGATGCACTTCCATACGGGATAAGTGACCTAATAAGTGATTGGTCAATTCGTCCCCAGTTCCCCAATCGCGGGCATGGAGGACACGCGTCATCATATATAGCAATGGATAGAATCGATTTCCTTTGCTGGAACCACCAAAGTCGCTTTCAGTTAGCTTCAGATTGGCCCGCTCCTGGCGAAGATTCTCTGTAAGCCGGTCCAATGCGTGGCCAGGATCGCTGACTGTCGCATCTTCAATGGCTTCCAGGTCGGTGTTCAATTTGCTCTCGGTTGAACCAGAATATCGACCCCATAAAATCGTATGGGCGTACCAAAATAGCAAACGGTCCCGCTCCGTCTGATCCGACAGTTTACCGCCCCGTTGTAACAAGTAGCGACTCATGAGAGGAATCGCGTAGCGGCTCCCCAGAACGCGGTCGTGATCCAGTCCGAGGCGACTGGCAATCAGGTTTAGTAGGCGATCGATGATCTTCTCGGTGGTTTCTAGACCTTCGCGGAACGTCGTGGCATCTACATTCTTCATCGCTGTGAAGAGTGACTCACCCGTCACCACAGCATTTATGTTGCGGAGCAGCCAGTCAAGCTTGAATTGGTAACCCGCCCTCTGCCACTTAGACAGCCGTTTCTTCATCTCACCACGAGCGTCAGGCCACTCGGCACAGATTTTTGCGAGTGTAAGGTCCCCCTTTGATAGCTTGGTCCCACCGCTATTTACGCGATTAAAGATGTCGACTACGACGTCAACCGTTTTGTCTTCCCCCGTAACCTCTTCCATGTGTAGGTCAACTGCTTTGATGTTCTCAATGGCATTGATGCGATTGAGATACTTAGGAATGTGCGGTTGGAAATCGGGAACCTGTAGCAGGTGCTGCATCGTTTCACCGGCACCGTCACGCATGATCGTGGTAACGCTCAGCCAACGTGGGTCATCCCTCATTTTCGCTGGCGAATAGAACTCGAATGATTCTTCCTCTAGGTTAAAGTAGAGTCCCATGAAGGCTTGTTTATTGCCGTCGAAGAACTTAGGTGGCTGTCCACGGACGATTCCATAGAGAGAGGTGATTCGCTGTTGCCCGTCAAGCAGAAGCTTGACAGTGCCAGGAGTTAACTGCTGATCGCCCCTTGCGTCAGCAGTCTCCGTCTTCGTCACCCAAACAAGCAGGCTTCCAACAGGATGCTTGCGATAAAGTGAGTACATCAGCCCTCGCACCTGGTCGCGATTCCAAACGTAGCCACGCTGGAACTCTGGAAGAGCCATCGAACCGAGGTCGATTTGGTCAAGAATCGTTTCTACTCTCATTTTGCGTATCTTTCGATTTCGCGTTCTGTGGGGTGTACCTTGTTCATTGTGGCAATTCTCAACCATTTATTCCATGGCTTCGCACTTAATAGCCAAGTAGGTCCTCAGCTTGCTCTGCTTTGCAGGACAGCATCAGACCTAGTAAATTCCCCCGACAGTAACTTGAACTGTGCATAGCTTTAGGAGAAAATGACCTTCTAGGATAACAAACTGCCAGCCTAATTCCTTCGTCCGCGCTTGACTTATCGGCCGAGTTTCACGGCATGAACAAAAAACAGCTCACCGAAGCCGATATTCGCACGAAGTTCATTACTCCCGCACTCCTTGGTCAGAATGGCGAGAAGTGGGATATCTTGACTCAGTTGCGTGAAGAGGCCTATTTCACGAAAGGTCGCGTCATTGTGCGTGGCAAGACAGTGAAACGCGGTGAAGCCAAAAAGGCTGACTATATCCTGTACTACAAGCCGAACATGCCCATCGCGGTGATCGAGGCCAAGGACAACAACCATTCCGTGGGCGCGGGCATGCAACAAGCCTTGGAATACGCCGAGATTCTCGACGTCCCCTTCGCTTACAGTTCTAACGGCGATGCGTTCCTCGAACACGACCGCACAGCGACCACCGGTATGGTCACCCGCGAAATTCCTCTCGACCAGTTCCCGACTCCCACGGAACTTTGGTCTCGCTATTGCCAGACGAAGCAACTTACCGTCGAGCAAGAGACTATCGCTACCCAAGATTACTACGACGATGGCTCGAGCAAGTCGCCGCGATACTTCCAACAGATCGCTATCAATCGCACCGTCGATGCCATCGCCCACGGAGTCAATCGCATCCTGTTGGTGATGGCCACCGGCACAGGCAAGACATACACTGCTTTTCAAATCATCTGGCGACTCTGGAAGTCAGGGGCCAAGAAACGCATCTTGTTTCTGGTAGATCGCAACATCCTGGCCGATCAAACGAAAACTAACGACTTCAAGCCCTTTGGCCAGGCAATGACCAAGATCACGAATCGCACAGTCGACAAGGCTTTCGAAATCTACCTGTGCCTTTATCAAGCCGTCACCGGCACGGAAGATGATCAAAACATCTATAAGCAATTTTCCAAAGATTTCTTTGATCTCATCGTGGTTGACGAATGTCACCGAGGAAGTGCCGCCGATGATGCCGCCTGGCGCAAGGTCTTAGAATACTTTTCGTCAGCCACTCAGATTGGGCTGACTGCCACGCCCAAAGAAACCAAAGATGTTTCCAATATCGAATACTTTGGCGATCCCATCTACACCTACTCTCTACGGCAAGGGATTTCCGACGGCTTTCTCGCTCCCTATAAGGTCGTCCGTGTTGGCCTCGATAAAGACCTCGATGGTTGGCGGCCCGAAGTGGGACAAACCGACAAGTATGGCCAGTTTATCGAGGATCGCGAATACAATGATCTCGATTACGACCGTAATCTCATCCTCGAAAAACGTACCGAACTCGTCGCCTCCAAAGTCACCGAGTTTCTCAAAGCTACCGACCGCTTCGCCAAGACCATCATCTTCTGCGAGAACGTTGACCATGCCGAGCGAATGCGCCAGGCCATGGTCAATGCCAATCCAGACCTCGCAGCCGCCAATAACAAGTACATCATGCGGATCACCGGCGACAACGACGAAGGTAAGGCCCAACTCGACAACTTCATCGATCCGGAATCCACCTACCCAGTGGTCGCCACCACCTCGCAACTGATGTCAACCGGCGTCGATGCCCAAACTTGCCATTTGATTGTCCTCGATAAACGCATTAACTCTCCCACCGAATTCAAGCAGATCATCGGTCGCGGCACCCGCATCAACGAAGACTACAACAAATTGTTCTTCACCATCATGGACTTCAAGCGGGCGACCGCGCAGTTTGCGGACCCCGATTTCGACGGTCCTCCGGTCCAGGTCTACGAACCCGCCCCCGATGAAACGCCTGTCCCGCCGGATGATCTGCCGAACGACGACCCAGAGGGCGACGAAACTCTTCCTGACGACGTCACCTTGCCGCCATGGGACGACCCGACAGGACCTGGTCCACGGCCCAGCAAGTATTACGTTGACGATGTTGAAGTCCGCGTCGCCACCGAACGGGTCCAGTATCTCGACGAGAATGGGCGGCTTATTACCGAGTCGCTCAAAGATTATTCCCGCGAAAAGTTACTCTCATCGTATATGTCGCTCAATGCCTTCCTCGCGGTGTGGAACGACTCCGAACGCAAGCAGATCATCCTCGAAGAGTTGGCCGAGAAGGGGGTCTTTTTCGACGAACTCGCCGAACAAGTCGGTCATGATTTCGACCCCTTCGATCTCATTTGTCACGTCGCATTCGATCAGCCCCCTCTCACTCGCCGGGAACGGGCCGACAAGGTTACGAAGCGCAATATCTTCGGTAAATATGGCGACCAGGCACGGGCCGTGCTTGAAGCACTGCTCCAGAAATACGCCGATACCGGCATAACCAGCGTCGAGTCCCTGGAAATCTTAAAGGTCGATCCCTTTACCACCTTTGGAACACCGGTGGAAATTATTAAACTCTTCGGCAATAGAGACGGCTATCTGGCCGCCATTCGCGAACTCGAAACCGCACTTTACCAGACTGCTGCCTAGCCCATGTCGAACGTCTCGAACATTGTCAAAACCATCCAGGGCATCATGCGCAAGGATGCCGGCACGTACGGCGATGCGCAGCGACTCGAACAGCTTGGCTGGATGTTCTTTCTGAAGATCTTCGACGACCGCGAGAAAGAATTGCAGATTCTTCGCGACAACTACAAGTCGCCCCTGCCTAAGCATTTACGCTGGTCCAACTGGGCGGCTGATGATGAGGGAATGACGGGCGATGCGCTGCTGGATTTCGTTAACAATACTCTCCTCATCAAGCTCAAGTCACTCTCTGGAGGTTCCGACACGCTCGGTACGCTGATCCGTACCACCTATGAAGATGCCAACAACTACATGAAGAATGGCACCCTCATGCGGCAGGTAATCAACAAGATCAACGGAATCGATTTTAATGCTTCCGACGACCGCCATATGTTTGGTGACATCTACGAAAAGTTGCTCAAAGACCTGCAATCGGCGGGCAACGCTGGCGAGTTTTACACTCCCCGCGCGGTCACCCAGTTCATCGTCGAGCAGGTGAACCCTCGGCTTGGGGAGTCGATCCTCGACCCCGCGTGCGGCACGGGTGGTTTTTTAGTGTGTACCATCGAACACCTACGCAAACAGGCTAAGACAGCGGCGCACGAACGCAAAATCCAAGATTGCTTCGCCGGCATCGAGAAAAAGCATTTGCCGCACGTCTTGTGCATGACCAATCTCTTGCTGCACGGCATCGATGTTCCGTCGAATGTGCGTCACGACAACACGCTCGCCCGCCCCTTGCGCGACTGGGGTCCGAAAGAACGCGTTGATGTGATTGTCACTAATCCACCTTTCGGCGGGATGGAAGAGGATGGCATCGAAGCGAATTTCCCCGCCGAGTTCAGAACTCGCGAGACTGCCGACCTGTTTCTGGTACTTCTGATGAAGATCCTCAAGCCGGGCGGTCGTGCGGGCTTGGTGCTTCCCGATGGCACGCTCTTCGGCGAAGGGGTCAAGACGCGTATCAAGGAAGCTCTGCTCGCCGAGTGCAATCTCCACACAATCGTGCGACTTCCCAACGGTGTGTTCAATCCCTACACCGGCATCCGCACGAATCTCCTCTTCTTCACCAAGGGCGCGCCCACCCGCGAGGTCTGGTATTACGAGCACCCGTATCCCCCCGGCGCGAAGAGCTACAACAAGGGCAAACCGATCCGCATCGAGGAATTCGAGGGCGAGCGCGCATGGTGGGGCGAGGAGCGGGACGGCTTCGCGGCGCGGGTGGAAAACGAGCAGGCTTGGCGCGTCTCCCTCGAC
>JBGTMM010000017.1:0-6918 GCA_041743635.1 Bythopirellula sp. | reverse complement strand
GACCTCGATTTTGCGTCTTTTGGTCGTCGCATCCTCATCAATGACCGCCTTGAACTTGAAGCCTGGACCATCCCAGACGCCGGTCGCAATGCCTGCCTTCCAGGCGGCAACGGTTTCGAACTTGAGGTGCTTTGCAGGATGCAATTGATCGTCCTTCAGCAGTTCTTGATCGTTGCGGTCCCGCTTCCGATTTTCAGCGGCAATGGCCAGCTTGGTCGCTGCCAGCCAGGTGTCGAACTGTTTTTGGAAATCCTCTCGACGTTGGTTTTTGTCAGCCAGTTGCAGAAGTCCTGACATTTTGGTGACGTCGATGTTGTGGTTCGCGACATGCTGTTGTGCCCAGACAGAGCCTCCCACCAGGAGATAACGGCGAACCTGCTTCACGCTTTTTTGCATAACGCGAGCGATTTCTTCGACGGGAACCTTCGCCTTCGAGAGAGCATCTGCATACCGAATCATGCCGCCGTCGCCCCAGGGACGACGAGCGAGGTTGGCAGATCCGAGGCGGAGCAAGCGTTCTTGATCTGACGTTTTACCAACGACCACCAGGGCCGGGATCAAATGATCGCTCTGCCATTTGCCATCCTGCACCAACTTTTTGCTGGCATAGACACGAGAATGGCCATCCCAAACCATGAACTTTTTGCCGTTCGCTTCGACGAGAATCGGCACCTGCATCCCAGCAAGGAACAGCTCCTCAGCCAAAGCCGTAATCGCCGGACCGTCGAGCCTGTAATCGTCGTCGTCGCGGAACGCGTTTTCCTGAACATCGAGCACAATATCGCTAAGTGGAATCAAGCGATGCTTGGTCGCAACGTCCAAGCGGGTAAAAATTTCTTCTGTCATCTTAAATCTCCAATATTAAGGTGGGGACAGATGTCCGCGATGTCCAACGATTGGCCATCCGCGCCAAATGTCCCAGAGAACAAAAAACACACACCTTTCGGTTCCTACCACGGGGGCCAGAATTGGGCGATTCCACGCATTCTGGTGCATTTCTCGCCTCCCTCACCCCCCCCCTGGTCGCGGGGGGTTTGATCCTCCCCTCGGGGTCTTGCACTACATCGGCGATAGCTGTACCATGCCATGTAGCCATAGCATCGTACCGTTGTCCCGACGTGGGGCAAGTGGATCAAGAGATTTTTTTTAAGGAAGTTGAAAATGACCAAACAGCGAGCGGTCAGAAGCGTGAATTTTCCAAAGGCCCTATATCTCGTCCTGCGCGACCAGGTGGAGAGTGAAAAAAACATGACAAATCGTGAGCAAATCAGATTAGCTGTGGGTGAAAATATCGAGCGTGTAGAGGAGCTGCTTATCGAAGCTGGTCTTGCAAAACTCGAAGATGAGCCTCACTTGGTGCGATTGGCGATCGACAAAGAGATCGATGAGAAACTCGATCAAGTGGCGAAACGATTAGGCATCGATTTCAGTGCTGTACTGCTCGCGTGTCTCAGGCGGCAATACTCCGTGCGGATTGGTGATGAAAATGCTGAAAAATTGCAGCGGAAGATAAAGCGCGCCAGGAAGAAAGCGGAAAAAGATGAATGACTAATCTGTCACTTCAAGTCGAAGCTTTTTCGAGAACTCCATGAAGAGCAATCAAAGTATGCCATATCTACCTTCTACGATCATTGAAAAGAAATTGAAAAAGATGGGCTATAGTTTGACCAAGTTTTCCTTGGACATTGATCTCATTGAATTCGAGGTCACCCGATCCGGGGAGGTAGAAAGCATCTATGTCTCCGTGGGTGATGGCAGTATTGAGGTCGTGATCAATGATGACGACGACAAATCGCCTGCACGAAGTTTCAGCTTGGCTGATCCAAATGCACTCACGAAGCTTAATTGCTGTGTTACTGAATTGCTGCCACATAATCTTGGGGTAGTAACTCCCAGATGACATGGAGCCATTGGATGAACTTTATTGGCTCCAACACTGCAAAACCTAACGATCGGCTGTGGACTGTCGTGGGTGTAGCAAACCTTTTATTGAAAATCACCTTGTGGAAATTCGCTTGTCTACAGGTACGCGAGAGAGTTTCAGCAAATTGTGATCAGGAACAATAAGTATGTCCGAAATACCAAATCCGATGGAATTGTTGACGATGGCCGATTTGGCGAGGTTGTTTGGGAAAAGCGAACGCACGATCCAACGGTGGGTTGGTCAAAAGCGGTTGCCTACGCCTGTTCGGCCTGGTGGACCTGACAGCACACCCTACTGGCGCGCGAAAGATATGGACGACTATTTTGCCGCCGGCAACATCGGTGCCTACCGTCGTAGCCGCCGCCATCAGTAGAGGAGGGGTAATCTTGTAGACGCCCACCATCGCCTGATCCACTGATTATTGATTCGCACTACCACCCACAAGTGACATACGATGGCTTCAATCATACGACGTGGTTCCATGGCGTACATCACGCATCGCGAAAATGGAAAAACTATTAAAGTGGCCACGGGCTGCCTCTATGAGGATAAAATTGGTGCTCAGATCAAACTGCGCGAGTACATCGAGGACTTTCAAAGGACGGGTTGCCGCCCCAGAAAGCTCGTTAAACTAAGTCTCCAGGGACAGATCGAGTCATTTTACCAGTATCAACTCGCCCGGCAGCTCACTCCCAAGCAAGCCAGCAGCAACAAGATGCGTGTGACGCGACTTTGCGAGTTGGCGAGAATCAGCACTCTCGACGACCTGACCGAGACCCGCATTCAAACAGCGCTTGCCAACCTGCGTTGTCAGGCAATGTCGCCCAAATCGAAACCAGAAGAGATGCCCTTGGTCTCGCCGCGGACCCGCAACATGTACTTGAAATCCCTGAAGACGTTTCTCAACTGGCTGATTCGCAATGATGACCTCAGCCGAAATCCGCTCAAATCTATGAGATGTGAGAATGAAGATGTTGATATCCGTCATTCAAGGTCGGCACTTAGCGAAGAGGAATTCGCTCGATTATGTATGGCTGCCAAAGATAGTGCTCGTGTTATTGAGGGCCTCGACGGATCTACACGAGCTTTTGCGTACGTCTTAGCGGCAGCAACAGGGCTGCGGAGAGGAGAATTGGCGAGCCTGACTGCTACATCATTTCGCTTGGACGACGGTTCTCCATGTGTGGTTGTCGAAGCGGCTTGCTCGAAAAGACGTCGCCGTGATGTCGTGCCTCTGGCTGCACATCTCGTCGCAGAAGTCGTGGCAGCTTTAATTGCCATTCAACATGGTGGTTTTCTGTTTCCAGGGCTTAAGACCAAGAAGACCCATCTTATGATCAAGGAAGATTTGGAAGTGGCAGGTCTCGAATATCAAGATCCGGCAGATGGCTCGTACCGTGATTGGCATTCTTTGAGACACCTATTTGTCAGTCGCATGTGGCGCTCGGGGGCCGCACCACACACCGTGAAATCATTGGCACGTCACTCAGATTTCAGGCTGACACTGCGATATGCGCATAACAGTTCCCAGGAACTTCACGACGCAGTTAACGCCATTCCTAAGCTGCCGGCATAGACATGTTGACGCTTTGGTATTGTCACCATGTCACCGTGGACTTCGAATTTGCCCGTAGATTTTGCGTACCCCCAGCGTGGCATCAGCGATCGACTCGGTAACAAACTCGGACAGATATTCCGCGAGAGTATTCCCAACCTGGACTGTAGTCCAATCTGTAGTACACCCAAGCCTGACGACGCTCCGCACATCTCTCAAATGCCCTTCTAGAAAGTATCCCCGAGTGGGTTCGAACCACTAACCTTCGGCTTCGGAGGCCGACGCGCTATCCAATTGCGCCACGGGGACGTGATATCTTGTTACGAGTATAAGACTTCCCGATTTTGTCCTACAATTCCTCGTTCGCAGTGCGTTGTGCGGCCATACCATTCAATAAAACTGCTTTCGCAAGAGAGAAAACCGAAACGGCATTGTACCGCTCTGGCCCTGGCCTCGCAATCAATAGGGTTCATCAAGATCGCTATCAAAATATTGATGTCCGCAATCAAAAAAGCCATCACCGCTGCTCAGCGACTTGCCAAGGAGGTCGACACGCTGCGCTTTGCCGAGCCGGTGGCCCATGTGTACAACCCCTTGAATTACGCCTGGCGGGCTCACCGGCAATATCTGGAAATGATGAATCCGCTGGGTGCCGAAGTGCTGTTCTTGGGAATGAATCCTGGACCCTGGGGCATGGCCCAAACCGGGGTGCCATTCGGGCATGTCCCCACGGTGAGAGATTGGCTCGGTATTGATGCGCGAATCGGTCAACCCGCGCGGATGCACGCCAAGCGTCCGATTCAAGGACTGAATTGTCCGCATGCCGAGGTTTCCGGCGAGCGGCTGTGGGGACTGTTTCGGCAGCGTTTCAAGTCGCCCCAGAATTTTTTTCAACATCACTTTGTCACGAACTACTGCCCCCTGGTGTTTATGGAAGTTACCGGGCGCAATCGGACTCCCGACAAGCTGCGTGCCGGCGAACGCGCAGCACTGCAGGCGATTTGCGACGCCCATTTAGAGGTGGTTCTCGCTGCGGTCAAGCCGCGCGTCGTGGTCGGAGTCGGTGCCTATGCCGAACAGTGTTTCAGACGAGTTATCGGCGAGCGGCCCATCGAAGTTGTCAGGATACTTCACCCCAGTCCGGCCAGCCCCGCGGCGAATCGCAATTGGGCGGCCACGGTGACCCAGCAACTTGTCGACGCGGGAGTGTGGTGAGAAATGCTAACTTAGCCGGACCGCCACGCGGTCCGGGTCTTTTCTCCGTGTAATGCCCGGAGGACGTGGCCCTCCGGCTAGGCAGTGATTACCCCGGTGGCCAGTCCATCTGCCGACCGCCGAGAATGTGAAAGTGCAAATGGTCGACCGACTGCCCGCCGTCGCTGCCGCAATTGACCACCACGCGGTAGCCGCTTTCGGCCACGCCCACTTGCCGAGCCACGTCGCGAATCACCATCCATAAATGTCCCAACAGCGCCGAGTTTTCGTTGGTCAAATGTTCGAGCGAGGGGATCGGTTCGCGGGGAATTACCAAGATATGCGTCGGTGCTTTGGGCGTCACGTCGCGAAACGCCAGACACTGATCATCTTCATAGACGACGTCGGCTGGGATCTCGCGGTCGGCGATTTTTTGAAAAATCGTTTTGCTCATAAGTGGTTAACGCAGTTGGTCGAGGTTGATTGCTTCGTCGGCGAGCATCACCGGAATGCCACCGACAATGGGGTACATCAGATCCCCCGCGGCGCGCACCAGCCCGCCGTCGATCGGTTTCTTCAGCGGCTGACCACCGACCGTCACCAATGTGCCCGCGTTGATCTGTTTGTTCACCCGCGCGATAAGTGGCGCATCAGCAAGTAAGAGTTCCGAGTGGTCTTGCGGACAGCGGAGGATTTCGAGCAATTGGAGATCAATCAAAGTTGGTACTCCCGAGTTCGTGTCGTTTACGACTCTTGTCGTTGGTTGACGGCGACTCACCATTTTAGGTCTTGACTTCGGAATCTGCTAGCAGGCGCATGGGCCGGGATTCCCGAGAGATTTGCGGCTGCTAGCGAAGCGAAGTTTTGTCGCCAGGCGTCGGCTGATGAAGCCTGCCCTTTGAGACCGATAATTTTACTAGCCCCCGGCTTTGCCGGGGGTTTGCCTTGCAAGTGAATTATGTGATTATCTCTTACACTCACCACTCACTTATGCCTGTTCGCAGTCAATTAACCGTTGCCGCGTTCGTGATGGGTTGTTGCTGCGCAGCTCCACTGGCGGCTCAAGTGACCTCAACCCAAACCGTCACTCCGCAATCGAGTGCGCCGCAAGTCACGGAAGAAGTTCGCGACGGCATTAAATACCAAGTCACGCGGCAGGTCGTCGAGCAATCGGTGCCGACCACCGTGATGCAAGATCGGCAGCAGACTGTCCTCACGCAGCAAGTGACCACCGAGTCGATTGCTCACCAACAAGTTTACACCGTGCCGGTGACGCAGTATGAGATGGTCGGCACGCTCCACGGCCGCTGGAATCCGTTCGTCGAACCCTATTGGACCTACGAAATGCAGCCGGTCACCTATTATCAAGAGCAGGTGGCGAATGTGCAGATTCCGATGAACAAGGTCACGTGGGTGCCGCAGACCAAAACCGTGCAGGTTCCTGTGACCGAGTTCCGCAACGCGGAGCGCGAGATCGTCACGCGCGTGGCAATGAACGCCGGTGAATCGGCGAGGACCTTTGCCGCCGCGCAGCCGACGATTCCACAACGCGTGAACATCGAGCCGCTAAATTCCATGGCCAGTCAGCCAGCATCCGGTTATCCCACTCCGGCGACTCCATTGCCGACCTACGGTTACGGCCAGCCACCTTACAATTCAACACCGGCTGGAACAATCGCCACTCGGCCGGGCAATCAGTCAACCATCGGCGGGCAAATGCTGCAGAGTGATCCCCCGAAACAGGGAACCGGCTGGTCGACCATCCCAAACAATTCCGGGTATCGCTAAGCCTTTTGCCTTAGTGACAGGCGGCTCGCCTGTCGAATTCCGTGAGAAACTGACGACAGGCGAGCCGCCCATCGCCACAGCTACGAAAAAAGGAGCCAATCCCAGGGGGGCTTGGCTCCTTCATTTTTTCGCGATCGAGCTGAAGCGGAAGTGGCTCCATGCGGGTCATTCAGCGGTTGAGCGACGTCGTGAACGTCTGCCCGTCGTGGTGGAGCCCCATTCCTTAGTCAGCGTTTCAAAAACCTCGGGCGACTCGTAGCGGACAACTCCCTTGCTCTCCGGCATCGGGCCAATCAGTCCCCGAAAAACCGGCATGCCCCGCAAACTCAAGTCCGTGCTGCAATCATCAATGCCGATCTGGGTGTGCATCTTCAACACGGCGTCTTCATGGCTGTAGTCACGGGTTCGTAGTTCGCCATTCTTGCCGCGCGTGATGATGCGGATAGTTTTCTCGGCC
>JBGTMM010000016.1:0-3115 GCA_041743635.1 Bythopirellula sp. | reverse complement strand
GAGGTCCATCACGGCTTTGAGCAGCGTGCTCTTGCCAGCACCATTAGGGCCGACAACACCAACTAACGTCCCGGCGGGAACATCAAAACTAATATCCCAGATCACGGGCTTTCGGTGGTAGGCAACCGTCAGGTCATGCACGGACAGCGGCACGTCCGTATTGGATTCACCACGCTCCATGGGCTTAACCGAAGAGGTGGGTTGCAGCACTTGCTGGGGTTTCAGGGAATCATGCATCAACGAGAAGCCTCACCTTCAGTGGACAATTTGCCTGACATCCCGCCTGCCGGCGCATCACCGCCGAGCGCCCGGGTCGCCAGCGTGATGTTGTGGTCGAGCATCCCGATGTATGTGCCTTCGTACTTCCCGGCTGCGCCCATGGCATCGGAAAACAACTCACCGCCGATGGCAATTTCATGTCCGCGTGCGCGCACGCCTTCCACAAGGGCTTCGATATTCTTGCGGGGCACGCTGCTTTCAACAAACACGGCTTTGACGTCTTTCTCAACCAGCATGTCAATCAGTTCATTGATTCGCTGCAAGCCTGATTCGGATTCGGTGGAGATACCCTGCACTCCTTGCACATCGAGGCCATACGCGCGCCCAAAATAATTAAAGGCATCGTGTGAGGTGACGAGGACCCGACTTGCCGGGGGAACGGAAGCAATTGATTTTTTGCCGTACTCATGGAGCAGAGCAAGCTTGTCTCGATAGGCGGCCGCATTCGCCCGGTAGCTTGCGGCGTTTTTAGGATCGAACTTGGCTAGCGAATTCGCCACCGCCTCCACGGCATCGGACCATGTGCTAACATCCATCCACACATGGGGATCAAAATGGCCGGCAAACTCTGCTGGTTCAAGCAGCTTCGATTCATCAATGGATTCGGTGACCGCGATTACTGGTTTGTTACGCGCCACCTTGATGAGCGTATCCGACATTTTGCCTTCCAGCATCAGTCCACTGTAAAAGACAACGTCCCCGCTCATAATCATCTGCACGTCGTCTCGCGTCGTCTTATACAAATGGGGGTCCACGCCAGGGCCCAAGAGCTGCGTGACTTCGACGTGCTTGCCCCCCACGTTTTGCACGATGTCACCCACCATGCCGACTGTGGCGACCGCTTGTATCGGGTATTTGCCTTGGTAGGTGGCCGAAGAGGAGGAGGTGGCATTACAAGCCACGCACAACGCGAAAGAGAGTAGAAATATGGCGACGCAGTTTTTCATATAATACTCCAACCAGGTTAATTGTAGCTTATGCTACACTTTTGTGATTTTAGCCGTTGCTAAAATTCCGTCAATCCCAGCTAAGATTCTGAAGTGCTGGAGCACGTGGCAGCTTATGCCGCGAAACAGCCCGATCCTTAATCACCCGTCAATCTTCCCTATTTCTGGATCTTACGCGTCGCTTGTCAAATTGCTTCCCGGATCGCGTGGCGATCCGGCTGGGAATTAGATTTTGTAAATCTCCCCATACTTCGCAGTGAGTTGCTCGATCAGTGGGCCGTGCGAGAGCGGCTTGCCGGTGATGCGCAGAGCGAGTTGAGCCGGTGTGTAGCGGCGGCCGTGGGTGTGGATGTTTGTGCGGAGCCATTCACGTAAACTGCCGAACTCTCCGCGGCGGAATTGGGCATCGAGATCGCCTAAGTCTTTTTTCGCCTGGACGAAGAACTGGGCGGCGTAGAGGTTGCCCAAAGCGTATGTGGGAAAGTAACCAAACAGGCCCGCGCTCCAGTGGACGTCTTGTAGCACGCCGTCGGCGTAGGTGGGCGAAACGACTCCCAAATACTTGCGGTACTTTTCTTGCCAAGCCGCCGGCAATTCGGCCACTTGCAATTCATCTTCCAAGAGCGATTTTTCCAACTCAAAACGGATGAGAATGTGCAAGTTGTAAGTCACCTCGTCGGCCTCGACGCGAATCAGCGAAGGCTGGGAAGCATTGATCGCGGGATAAAAGTCAGCGAGCGCTACATCCTCGAGCGCCGCGGGAAATGCCTGCTTGGCCTGGGGAAAAAAGTGTTCCCAGAATGCGCGACTGCGACCGACTTGGTTTTCCCACATGCGGGACTGCGACTCGTGAATGCCGAGCGACACGTATTCGCCCGTGGGGAGGCCGAAGAACTCGCGCGGCAGGCCCTGGTCGTAAATGCCATGGCCCGCTTCGTGGAGAATACTGAAAAAACCGTCGGAGAAGGCGTGCTCATCATAACGCGTGGTGAGTCGCACGTCGCCCGGACCGAGCCCCGCACAAAACGGATGATCGGTCACATCGAGCCGACCTGCTTGGAAATCGAAGCCAATTGCGGTGGCGACTTCTCGGCCGAAGGTTTCTTGAACTGCCACAGGGTATTTCCGCGCGAGAATGTTCGCGTCGGGGCGAAAAGTGCTTTCGCCGATGGCCTGCACTAATGGTACGAGCGCGTCGCGAAGCTCGGCTAAAACGCGCGCGACATTGGCGGTCGTCTCGCCCGGTTCATAATCATCGAGCAGAGGATCGTAGGGCGTGACGGAAAAACCGAGCGCGGCGGCTTCTTGTTTTTTCAGTCCCACCATCTTTTCTAAAATGGGTTGAAAGCTGGCGAAATCGTTCGCCTTGCGGGCCGCGGCCCAAACTTGCTGACCTTGCACACCGGTGCGGGTGAGCTCTTCGACCAGCGATTGCGGCAAGCGAGTTTTCTTGTCGTAATCGTGTCTCAGATGTTTAATCACCGCGCCGGTGTCGCTAATCGGATCAGTAGCCAGCGGACTGTCAGCGAGTTCAGCGAGCCACTCGCCCAGTATGGGAGCCGTTTGTTTTTGATGCACAAGCCCGGCGACGTAAGCCGCTTGGTCCGCGCGGTACTCGCCGCCGGCCGGCGGCATTTTGGTCCGCTCGTCCCATTCCAGCAATGCTTGGATACTGGCGAGAATCGTCGCCTCGCGGACGTGGCTGCAAAGGAGCGTGTAAGTTTCGCTATAGTGTGTCATCTACTATATACTTGAGGGTGTCCGGGAATTGAATTGATGTAAGCGCAAGGGCCTCCATGGGTTTATGTTTCTGCTACCAAGTAGAAACTGACTCCCAATGGAGGACCCAAGCATGGGCAAGCGTGCCGAGGGGGGCACGCGTTTGGCGG
>JBGTMM010000015.1:0-18919 GCA_041743635.1 Bythopirellula sp. | reverse complement strand
ACGGGACGTTGTTTCCGGCCGTTGTCACTCGCATTCTTTCCTTCCACTCCACTCTGCGTTGCAGTAGCCATAATTGGCTCCTTTCACGTTACAAACCACACGCGAAACATTTTATTAAAAACCTTCTGCCGCGTGCATCGCATTGGGCTTGCCACCGCCTCACTGCAAAGACAGTCGCAACTCCACGCAGAGCCACCCCAGATAATATCACTTCGCGGGCGCTAAGCAAATAAATCTTTGCCGTTCTTCCTCCGCCTAAAAAACTCAAGCCGGGAGACCTTCTCGGCTTGAGTTTTAACGTTGCCAAAGCCGCGGAGCATTTGTGATCTAACGGAGGAGCTACAAAGAATGAATTTGCGTAGTACCCATGTGGAGTCAGAAAATAACCCCTGCAGGACTCAATCGCCTTCGTAATCGCGTCCTACTGCATATCCATGCTTGCGAAACCAGTCGCCTAGAGCTGCTTCGATAATATCTTGTCGAGTGGCCGGCGATTCCTTCCTGAGGCGTTGCCGCAGCGCCGCTTCCGTGAGCAGCTCGTTGGTCTGGCTGCGCAGGCGCGTGGTGACGTTTTCGAGCGAATCTTCGCGCTCGATAACCGGTTTCAAGCGCGACCGTTGGGCCGGTCGCGACCGACGTACTGCATGCGATGTAGCAGTCTCCTGCGGCTTTTCCTCGGCAGCATCGACGGCAGTTTGTGGTTGTTCTTGTGTCATAGTCTCTCCCTTCTTAACGATCACTGCACGTTTCGCGGCTTGCTTTTGGCGCAGGGCCTGAAGCACGTCGCCAACTTCGGCAGCCACGCTATCATTGAGCGCCGCCAAATCTTTGCCAAAATCGGGTTGCTTATTCATTGGCGATCCTTGGGATCGCGAGATACTCGGCAAACAGCTCTGCGAATAAGGCTTCGATGTCGGCCGCGGCTTCTTTGGCTTTGGGCGTCTTCTCGCGCATCACTGCGGAGTCGCAGGAATCCGCCAACGCGTCGAGCCGACGGACTTCGCAAGTGGCGATGCGCAAGCCCAGGCTCCGGAGCTGCTGCCGGAGGACCGAACTGCGGATGCTCTTTTTTCGCACGCAGTTGAGAACCAACACGACTTCAGGGCGTTTCCCTTGCGTGACCGCGTGGGCCAGACGAACGGTTTTCAGCGCGTCTTTTAGCGCCCGAACATCAGGCTTCGTTGGTTGCAGCGGCAAAATGGCCAGATCGGCGAGCATCGTCACCGCGTTGGCCGCCTCCCCTTCTTCGCCTGGCGCATCGGCGATGACAAATTCATGCATGGCCGCCAATTGCTCCCGCGCCTGTTGGATGGCGTCAGAATCTGCGGCGGACCGTACGGTGATGTTCGGCTCGGCATTTCGCAGCCATTCGGCCGCCGTGCCCTGGGCGTCGGTGTCGAGCACGGCAACCGACCGGCCCTGATCATACAGCCAGATGGCAAGATGGCAGGCGAGAGTACTTTTCCCGACGCCACCTTTCGTGTTTGTGAACGCAATCATCATGAGTTGGAGCGTCGCACGGAGATTGCCAACTTGGCAATCCATTATTTTCAGGCTTCGCCAGCTGCGGCGGCTGGCTCGCGCGGCGAGGCTTGCACGAACGGCATGGCTTAGCCGTCTGGCATGGCTGGCCGTGCCAGCCATGCCAGTAAATCACAATAATTCTCGTTGGCGGTGGATTTTGAGAGTATCACCGAGCTTTCGTCTCCACCCTAAAGCCACAAACTTGACCCCCATGCCACGATCTTATTGCATCCCACCCCAAGGGCAGGGCGGTGTCATAGGATCGCTGGTAGGCAAAATTTGCGGTTCTCGGTTTAGACAGAATTTGGACAGAAGCGCAGCTGCTGGAGTGGTAACAGCTTGCGACACGACACCGAGAGTCGGCCATCGACGCGAAGATTCACCTACATGACCGGCGACATCACAACGCGCCAACGTCTTCCATCGCAGGCCGACTTCGACCTTGAGCGCGTGCGAGATTTTATCTTGCCATCAGGTCAGCCCTCGGGTTATGTAACTTTAAGGCCGTTAAAGTGAAAGCGTAGCAACAAGTGAGGTACCGTGTTCTCAGACAGGCACTCGTGTTCTGGAACATTCTACTGCCGTGCTGCCAGACAAGCGGCCGCCGTGCTCTGGGACAAAGAGTACCGTGTCTTGAGACAAGTTGTACCGTTCTCTCAGACAGTGTTAGGTGCGTTTTTACGAGTGAAATCGGGGTCTTACACAAGCAGGACTCTTAGAACTCTATGAACTTAAAAGACGTTTTGGGAACTTTTTAATTTTATTAAATCAGGAGGAATGTGAAGCCAGCCAAGGAGCATGTCATCAAAGAGGAGGCAGGGAAGATCATTCCGCTCTTCGGAAAAGATGAAATGAACCTCATCGAATTTCCGTTTGGGCCCATCCGCTCCAGCAGCGTGAAAACGTTGGAAGTCGAGCATCAGGTTTTCGATCGGACGCTCAAGCGTGAAGTGACTCGGCGGATGATTATTACCGGCTCCGACGCTTTCGGGCTGCCGAGGCCAATCGATGATCAGGTGCTGCTGGGCATGAAAACCCTGACCCACGAGGCGGCCTGCGCCGCCCGCAAAGTTGAATTCAGCCGCTACCACTTATGCAAGACCATGGGTTGGGTGCCGGACGGCCGGGCCTACCAGCGACTCGAAGAATCGTTTGACCGGATTGCCGGCACGACGCTTAAGTTCAAGGATGCTTGGTGGGACAAGGGCGAACGGGAATGGAAAAGCAAAACCTTCCATTTGATCGAAGAAGTCGATCTCTGTTCCCGCGATCGGCTCGACCGAACCCGCGCCGCCACCGGAAGATCAGAGCAAAAACTTTGCTCGTTTATTTGGACGGAGGTTATCTGGAAAAGTTTTCAGGACGGGTTCATTAAAACGCTCGACATGCAGCTCTTTCGCAAGATTGCACAGGGCCGCCGGCGGGAGGTGCCGTTGCGGCTGTTTCGCATTCTCGACAAGCGCTTCCACTACGGGCCCACGACCAAATTCGACCTACGGCGGCTCTGTATCGGTACGCTTGGGCTTTGTCCCAGCTACAGCCCCAGCCAAATGGCCCGTGTGCTTGATCGTGCGGCGAAGTGGCTCATCGAGTGCGAGTATCTGGAAGACATTTGGTACGGCGGTCAGGGGCGAAACGCGGAAGTATCCTTTCGCCGGCGTGTCGACACGCCCCGACGGCCGCCCCTCCAACGAAGGATCGCGAACGACAACTCACATGTTGAACATCCGTTGCGAGTAGTCGATAACCCGGCGGATGGGCTGAAAGCATGGCTTGCTTTGCAATCCGAAAAGGACTTATTCCAGCGCGAGTCTGAAGCCCTCAACAGCGGATTTGGGTCGGAACTTGAGCGCCGCATCGTCGCCGAGGAGCGGTCAAAAAACGTGCCGATTCTTTCCGCTGGTCGCATCCGCCAACAATACGTCCATCGATTCATCACGCCGCCCGAAAATCTGCTTGCATAGTGAGCAATCGTGGAGCTTTGAGGTTGATTGTTTTGAGTTGTGTGCCGTTGAGTTAGATATTGCCAGCCGACTTAGCATTTTTTTCCTATTTAATTGGATATACGTAGGGGACTCCATGGATCGGCGGAGGTAGTTTATACTTATCTCAACAAGGCGCCGTTTACCTCATCGACACAGTCCAGCTGGAACCACTGCGTGCAATACGAGGACCTCAATGAATTGATGCAGCGGAGGGTTGAGCGAACTCCCAACGAGGTCGCGTTGCCTCAACAAGTGCTAGATAGCTTCAACGCCGCCTGCGACCAATCGCGGGAATCTAGCGAAGCTGCATTTCAACGCGGCCACCGCTGGCTGGCGGCCGGCGGCCCGACGACCGCGACCGTGATCCCCGTCGATGAGCAAGCAGAGTGTGGGATGCTGGATGTCGTCATACATCCAACCGGAGAGGGATGCTTCTCCGTGACCTTCCCAATTACATTGGTAGCGGTTCTGTACAACCTATTTGGATTATTAGGGCCATTTCCCAGCGAGACCCGATCGCAATATGAGCCGTTCACCATCGGTGACCTGCTGGCCCGCGACCATCCTTGGATGCGGTGCCGAACGGCCTGGAAATCTTACACGTCCCTTGCGCCGAGAGAGCGTCGCGCTACACTACTCGGATCTATCACCGGTCGCCACCAGAGCCAACAGGCTCGCCTGGCGGCACTCGAACCGCTGGCGACCAAGATTACCGCCGGTCCCGGTGATGCGAACTCGTGGATTCGAGAGCCCCTCATGTTCATTACTGCCCATGAGGTGGGACATGCGATCAGCCGCCACTGGAGCTTTGACCTGAGCGCCGACGACGAATCGTCGATGACGCCCGATGACTTTGAGCGCTGCTGCGAATTGGAAGCCGATCATGGAGCCATTTTAGCTTTGATGATTGAAAATGTTCTACCGCACTCCGGTTCACGCATCAGCCGGCTGATCGATGATATTGCGATTGAGCTTTATGGCCGAAATATCCGGGGGTTGAGCGAGGCGGAGACAGACCGCTTTCAGGACGCGATTTCGCCGCCGCTGATGCACTACATGGATCTAGCCCAGCAGCGGTTCAAGGAACGAGGCAACATCGATGACGAGCCACTCGCTTCGGCCGGCGCCTTCCGGGCGCTCATGGGTGCGGTGATCTCCATCTCATTGCAATCGTTGTCGGAGTCGGTCGATGACGAGCCATCGACCAGTTTGCTAGCTCCGGAGTATCGCTATCAACTCGCCGCGCATCACGTCGCTCCAAGTCGCGAAATTCGGTCCGCCTTTATGTCGGAGTTTTGTCGATGGTGTGACGCGGCCGCCCACCACCACGAACTGCCCGATTTAAGGATGCTTTCCAGCCTATCGTTTAGTAGCGAAGCCCTGCTCGGTAGCCGCGAAGACTTGCGTTTAAAAGCAGTTTACCGAATCTACGCGAAGCTTCGGCCCCACCACCAAAAAACATTCCCGGGCCCGAAATAGATGCCGATTCCATCCCGCGTTCTTGAAGCAAATGAAGCGGGCCTCCGCAAGATTATCGCTGAGGCTTCGCGGAAAACGCGTAAGCGAGGCTTCTTGGGTCAGAAGATTCCTTTGGATGAATCTTTGGCGGACCTCGCGGACACAATCCGTCAGCAACTCCGAAGTGGCGCTGCTTGGCTGGCAACGCTTGATCCTAACGTGGCAACCGAGTCGGCATATCCGTCTGCGGCTCCACTGGTCAATCGCATGCCTGAAGAAGCTCGATGGGCGATCATTAAACTAACCATTCTGCAAATCAAACTTCTCACCACTGAAGATCCGGCTACCACCCTCGTGGCTCAAGTTGATTACGCCCAAGAAGCGTGCGATATTACCATTACAACACATCAACCACGGAGGAATTTGGAACCGAAACAAGCTTCCGCGATTTCCGCGGAAAGCAGCGATTTCCGCCGGCTCACGGGGCCGGATGTGGATATCAATGACTTGCTGTTGGCAGCGCAGATAGAGATCGAGGCTTTCAACGCCGGCATCGCGAAAACGGTGGAACGCGCCGTTCGCGCCGCCGGTAAGATTGAGATCAGATCCGCCGCCGCAGGGCGAAACTTGGCGGCACAGCTTACCGATTTTGCTGGGCGCCACGGACTCTGGTTTGGTGACGCCGAGGGGTGGGTAGGACGACTTGTTTTTGTCGAAGAGACGGCTTTGTCAACCGTTCCCGGTGAGTTTGCGCTCAACGGCCCTGCAGGGGCCAGGATTCTGACCGGCGGATTAGATACCTTGGTCGCTGTCGCTCGCCCAATTGCCACGAGTTCATCAGCGCACTCCAATTTAGCTCTGCTTCGCGATCAGCAGGAGCGCGACAGGCACGACACTATGAAGGCGATTGTATTTGCGGCCGAACCGCCGTCGCTCGTCGCCTTAGAACGGTATATCGCGCCACTTGCGAAGCGCGACTCGGACGCTTGGACACCGGCCGCCCGAGTTGAGGCCGTTGAAGCGATTAATTACTGGAAACGTCAGCTGAAGGCAGAGTTCCGCTATGACGGTCAGCCCTGTACGCTCAAAGTCAAAGATCGCGGCAGACGAGGTTTCCAACTTCGAACGCGTGGGATTGAACAAACCACAATATTTACAGGCTTGCAGCTTCCCAAGCTTATGGTTCGGCAGGCTCGATAAATCGAACTCATCCTCTGCCAAATTATTTGCCTTCTTTTAACTAGCACTCAGTTGACGGACCCTAGGGTCTGACTATAATTGGCTTAGATGGACCCTAGGGTCCAGTTCAGGTTCATTTCTGCCTGCCAATTCGTCAGAGCCATTCGCACAGGAAACCGTATGTCTGAACTGAAATACGACGCTGCTCAATCTCTTCAGTTGCCGCTTAAAGCCGACGAAATCGTGAGAGACCCATTGCTCGATGGCATCATCCACCAAATCGAACGGTCGCACGCCAACGTCGAGCGTACCTGCTATGACGGCGTGTGGCACGCCGCCCAGGCGGGAGAATATCTCCATTTTGTTAAGGAGCGAATTTCTCACGGCGGATGGAAGCCGTGGCTGAGCGAGTCGTTGCCGGCGATTTCGGTGCGGACCTGCGAGCGGTACATGGAGGTCGCCCGCATCCTTCGGCATCTGCCGGGCTATCCACTTAATGAACCGGGCGTCGAACCGTCAAAAACGACGCGCGCGTCGCAATTGAGTGTGATTCGCGCGAATGGACTCACCAGCCTGCGCAAAGTGCTTTTGCTAAATCAAAACTCGAAGCAAGACAGCGCGGAGCAAGGTGCGTCGTTGGACGGGACGATTGCTGATGAATTAGTGCCGCCACCGTTCCGACTCGACGACGATTGGCAAACGCCCGCCGAGATTGTCGCTTGTACAATCGAACTCTTCGGCGCGATCGATCTTGATACGTGCGGCGTCACCGATCCGCAGTTCCACCTGTCGGCAACGCGGACGCTCACCAAGGCCGACGATGGTCTTTCCCCGGTCGTGCCATGGCATGGTCGGGTGTTCGTCCACCCGCCCGTTACTAATGTCGGGCCGTTTGTTGAGCGGGCGGTGGCCGCCGTCGCGGGTCGCGAGGCGGAGGAGGCCCTGCTGTTTCTCCCGGCCGAGACGGACGCAGCTCACATGGCGGTGTTGCAGCCCTTCGTCAAAGGATTCTTGCACTGCCGCCCCACCTTTGCCACTCCCTCCGGCGAGCTTGTCCAGCCCGCGACGCCCTACATGCTCGTCTGGATCAGCAACAACGAAGATCGCCAGACCGACTTTGCCGAGGCCTTTGGTCACGTCGCTGACACGTACTATCCGCACCGCTTCTAGCTCTTGCTGCCCATACTGAAGGATCCCAGGATGTTCAACAGAATTCGTCAGTGGCTCACCACCCAAACGGTGCTCGTCCTCATCGGCGGCCATGCGCAGCGCCTCTTGCCATATCTTGAGATCATCTACCCGCAGGCCAGCTTTGTGCTAGTGATCGACGCGCCTCACGAGCTTCCTCGCGGAAAACGAAGGCGCGAGAAAGTACGTGTGCGCCTTTTGCCGCTGGGCTTAGGACAGACGGCTCAAACCTTATGTTGGACACTGCCCGCCAATATTCAAGCTCACATTCAATCAATCGGAGGCATGTCTGCCTCGGGAGGAATGGGTCAGTGCATTCTCATGGGTAGTCAGGCTGGCAAAGCACTCGTTGCATCGGCAGACTTCCAGCGTTTTGTCAAACAGGAATTGATCCCCGAACTTCGCCGTCTCGCGGGCGGTGCCTTGTTGGAAGTCCAGTTCAAGTTTGTAGGCTCCGTCGCTGGCGGCACTTTCTCCGGTGCCGAGTTGCCGGTCGCCGACGGCTTGGCAAGCATGACTCGTCGATTAACGACGGCCATAACCTCGACGGAGTTCTTGGTCACCGGCGCCCTGACCTACGAGGGACTCGGGGATCGTATCTGGCAAAACGCCGCGGCCGCGGCGACCGATATTGTGGCTTACGTCACCGACCCCAACCGCGACCCGCGCGAGATTCGTCGACTCCGACTGCTGGAGTTGGCGATGTGCGGCACCGACGAGGCGATCCGGGACGCCTTCCTCGCCCAGATTGAGCAAGCGGCTCATGGCGTATGGATGGAGTACGAGCAGCAACGGACGGGTCCGAACAACTCCTTGAATGGGAGGTTTGGCAACATCCAAACGTGGGAAGTTGCCTTTGGCACGCCACTCGATCCTCAACTCGACATTGCTCCGGTCGTGGCGGACGCTTTTTGCCGCCCGCTCGACGACATTCTCGGCCGCCGCCCTTCGACGGAATCCGTCGAACGGCTTGATCTAGACGACACGCGCACACGACTTATCAATCGCACCGTCGAAGAGATCGTCGCCACGGCCTTGGACGACACCTCAGAACAATGTCTCATCGACCTCTCACGACCGACGCACCGCCATGCCGTGGAAGCGTGGGCGCGGATGACCAGTAGCAGCCGAGTTCGGCTCACCGATCTCCCGATTCATTGGTCGAAGTCGGCTTTCACGACGGCCGAGATCGACGAGCGCCTGCAGGGTCAGCGCCGGCTGCTTGAGTTGCTTGATGATGAGAAGGCATCGTTATTTGATCGACATGAAGCGATGGAGACTGATATCGAAAGAGCGGAAACCCAGTTTGCTTGCTATCACGGCCTCTTGAAACCCGAAGGGCTATTCTCCTATGTCAAGGCCGCCTTTAGCAGCGATTTCTCGAAACTTTCTCGGCTGACAGCGGCAGCCGAAGCGATTCGTGCGTCCGCGGACGACCTCGCCCAGACCGAAGCCGAGCAAATCGCCGTGGACCGCAGCCACGCTCTGATCGAAGCCGACTACGTCTATTTACGGGACAAACTTCAGCGACTCGTCGCGCGACTGCGCGGCGTCGGTCCTGAGCTTGGCAACACGCTTCCTACCGTCGCGCCGTTTCCGCTGGACGAGCGGCTCGAACATTTTTGGGAGGCCACAGAGGGTAGTGACGAGGAGTTTTTGGACGCCATCCGCAGCTCCGTGGAATTCACGACGCTCGAAGGACTTGCCAAGGTCACCGGCGCATGCGCTGCCCGGCCCGAGGAAATCGCTCGGCAAATCGCCACGGGCGACTGCTATGTCACGCCAGGAACTCCGTGGGGCGGTCTTCTTCGGGCCGATCAGGCTAAGGAAGTTCATTTGCTCCCCGCGGTGGATTTCGCGGTGCAAGAGATAATTACGCGGGCCGTCGCCAACGTCGACGACAAACTTCCAATCGCGTTCGTCGACGCGTCTCCCGCCGTCGTCAATATCGTCGGCATCACGATGCGGCAAGTGCGGGAACTTAGCGACGTGCTGACGGAGCCTTACCGCAACGCGCTGGTTGAAGTAATTAATTCGCCCTGTCCGGAGATGTTTTTGCCCGACGGCGACGGGTCACTCCAATCGCTGGGAATCGAAATCAACGGTGAGTCCATCACGTTTGTTCCTCAATCGTAATACGGAGAGATCGTTCCATGTTATTTCTATTAAGACTTGTAAGTGCGTTTGCAGTGGCATCGCTGGCGGCCACCGCTCAAGGCTGGACGACACCCTACCTACTCAAGCTAGGTTCGGTCGCCGCCGGTTTATTGGCCGCCGTTGCCGTTACCCTGATGTGGACTACTCGAACCAGACCCTCAGGAAAGATTCGCGCTTCCGTCAATCCCTTACGCGAATTACTGCTGGGTGCTTTCACCGGCGCTGCTTGGACGGCCGGCATGCTGCTGTACTTCACGCTCGTGCTGGGCACGCCCGGCGTTCCGGGCATGATCGTCGACTTCGGACGCAAACACACCGACTTGGCCATTGCCCAGCTTGAACAAGATGGCAACTGGCTTGCCGCTTCTAAAGTCATCGTCGATACGCTCGGCAGCACCCATACGCCCGAGTGGACTCTGGAGCTTGCCGAGCGGGCCGTTATTGATCTGACACGCGCCGCGGCCAGCATGCGCACAGAACAAGCAAGAGATTTACTGGAACAAGCAGTCGCGATCGCGAGTAAGTATGGGATTCCCGGTGATCTGCCCAGGCTGGCGCTCGCGCGTCTCGCGGAGCACGCGTCGACTGGCTCCCTACAGAAGCAGTACGACGCGACGCAAGCGCAGCTCGATGCCGAAGTCTCAAAGCGTTTGGCGCTTGCACAACACACCGCAAAGCTTCGTCTCACGTTGGCGACAGCGCTTTCTCAGATTGCGCGGCAGGGCGATCTTCCCCCTATTCGCACGATCTTAGCACGGGAGATCGGCGCAGCAGAGCAACTAAGCGTCTCTGCGGTTGATGCCCGAACTGTGCTTCGCGGGCTGGACCAAGCCATCGAGTCAATGCGACCTCGCAATCTTCCTCATGGGGCGACTACGCGAATTATCCGAATTCATCCAGGCCCCATGCCGGGGATATTGCTGGTCGATGTCGAGGTGAAGGCCGCCACCGGAGAGACAATTGAAGGGTTAGTTGATAAAGACTTCTCGGCGCGACAAAGCGGTGTTGTCCTGACGTTAAGGGCGCGGCCTCAGAACCATTCTGGCTCGCTCTTTCTTACCGTGCTCGTCGATACGAGCATCTCCACTGAGGGCGAGCCGATTCGCGCTGCCCGAAGCGCTGTCGCTGAGTTGATTCGGCGGCTACCGACTCAAGCTCATTTACGAGTCGCGGCCTTTAGCGACCAAGTGAGACTGCTTGCCGACTGGACGAACCAGCGTTCCCAAGCTATCGAAGCTTGTGGGCGACTTCAAGCCGAGGGGGGAACGGCGATCTTCCTTGCCATCGAGCAGGCGATTGCCGCGCTGGCAAGTATGCCTGGCGAGCGAATTATCGCCGTCTTCAGTGACGGAGCCAACTCGCTTCCCGGGCCGTCGAAAGAAGCTTTGATCGACGCCGCCAAGCGCCACAGCATCGCGGTTCATTTTGTGGCGCTTAAGGTAAGTCACTATGACACGTCCGCTATTCAAACCATAGCGGCGCAAACAGGCGGTCAGACGCTCGTTGTCAATCATGCCAGCGAACTCACCGCATCATTCCAGCAAATGGCAGACAAGCTGACCGCACGCGGCTACCGCTTGGCGATTCTTGATTACGACGAAGTCCACCCGACAGAAGTCCGCATTGGCAATGAGAATGCCGTGCAAGTCATGATTCCGCCACAACGCTAACGGTGCGAAACAAGAGGTCACTCCTCACTTGGCTCATCACGATGACTAACATCCATTTCAAATCCGAAGTCCATACCTGGGAAACGCCCATCGACCTGTTTCGGCGCTTGGACACGGAATTTTCGTTTGACTTGGACGTGTGTGCGTTGCCCGAAACGGCCAAGTGCCCGAGATATTTTTCTCCTGCCGACGATGGCCTATCGCAGCGATGGGAAGGGACATGTTGGATGAACCCGCCGTACGGTCGTGAAATTGGCAACTGGATGCGGAAGGCGTTTGAGGAGTCGCAACGCGGCTGCACGGTCGTTTGTCTAGTGCCAGCCCGCACCGACACCGAATGGTGGCATCAATATGCCATGCGCGGCGAGATCCGATTTATCCGGGGGCGGCTTCGGTTCGGCCAGGCTACCAATGGCGCGCCATTCCCATCGGCCATCGTTATTTTTCGAGACCGGTGGTGGGAGCGCTGCCGAGAAAGAGCAAACAACTTACGCAAGTGAAGAACGATGGCCTCGCGAGCACGCGACAGAGAGACACTAAGCGAACAACGCCCCATGACACCAGGATTCCATGCCGCTCTCTGGAGCACGCAAATGCCCATGAACCCAGCGTCCACCAATGGCCTGACAAACTTCTCCATTACGTCGTGACATACCCAAAAACACAATGACCCTCAAAATCATAAGAAGAAATTACCACACCGTGGCACCGGGTGCTTGCAGAGAGCCGAAAAGATGACGAAGAACAAATTCATTTCACGACTTAGGAGCGTTTGCAGTTGGCCACCGTCTGTTTGCAAATTCTTAAACCGTGCCGCTAACGCCTTTTCACCGCAACTCTTGGAAAGTTTGCAACCCACGGGAATCACCCATGCGACAACCGCGCAAAATACAACGATCGAAGTCGCCGACCTCCAACACAATTGCGTTTCGTGTGCCAGAGGAATTACTCGCCCTTATCGACGACGCTGCCAAGAAACTGAGCATCACCCGAGGCGAATTCGTGCGCGCAGTCGTCGCAACTCATTTCGATTCGCAGCCAGCGGCGATCGTCGACGACCTCGCGAAGTTGGCCGACGAACTTGCCAAGTTGCTTGCCAAGACGTCACTGCTTCATCGCAACCAAGCCAGGCTGTTGGTGACGTTGTTGACGACCGTCGCCAACGTCCCGCTGGACGAAGCCAAGGAACTCGCCCGTACCACGCTTTTAAGTTAGTCCTCGCCATGGTCGCCACCATCACTACGCTCAATCCCTCGTTCGAGGGAGGGTACTTTACGTCTCTCGCGACGCCCGACTACTACGCGAACGGCGGCGAGCCGCCGGGGCGCTGGCGCGGGGAGGGGGCGGTCGCCCTGGGACTAGAAGGACTCGTCGAGAGTGCGACATTCAAGAAACTATTGGCCGGAGTTCGCGCCGACGGCCGCGAACTCAATGGTCGCCAAAAGAGCGGTACGAAAGTAGAAAAGCGAGTCCCGGGATACGACCTGACGTTCTCCGCTCCCAAATCCGTTTCAGCCCTTTGGGCGACGTCTTCTCCTGAAGTTCAGCGTCAGATCGAAATCGCCTTCGACATAGCGGTCAACTCGACCCTCTCATGGCTGGAGATGAACGTGCCCTTGGCACGGCGAGGCAGAGGCGGATATCAACGCGTGTTCGCCGAATTGGTCGTCGCGCAATTCGATCACGCAACCAGCCGCGTCGCCAAGGGTGGCGATTTTGAGCCGCAGCTTCACCGCCATTGCGTAATCGCCAACATCTGCCGCGGCCAGGACGGCCGTTGGTCAGGAGTCAACAGTCGCGTTCTCTACGAATGGACGCGAGCACTGGGGCCAATGTTCCGCGCGACGTTCGCAGAAGAACTCAAGACACGCCTGGGGACCAAACTTATACGGCCTCAAGACGCCCGCGGTCAAACGGCGAGTTGGTTTGAAGTGGCGGGCGTTCCCGACAAACTGTGTAAGCATTGGTCATCCCGTCGCGATGAGATCGAACGTCTCTTGGAAGGCTCGATGGGCGGACTGGCAGCATGGTCGCGAGCCCAGGCCCGCGAAAAGGCGAATCTCGCCAGCCGCACCACGAAAACCAAGATTCCGCCACGCGCAGAACTGTTTTCACGTTGGCGCGAGGAAGCGGCACGCTGGAGTTTTTTACCCGGAAGACTAGTCGGGCAGGGCGATAAGACGGAAATGGTTAATCGAGAAGCAGTCTTTCAAACGGCATGGCTGGAAACGACCGCAGCACTCGACCGGTCGCAGTCGACGTTTAGTTATCGGGAAGCCGTGCAGCGGGTCTGTGAGGCGGCGCAGGTGAGCAGCGTGTCGGGGGCGTGGCTGGCCAATCGCATCGCGGAGTTTCTCCATCGTTCGCCTGAGATTCGGCTGATTGGCGACGTGGCAGGCGAGACGCGTTACGCAACCCAAGCCATGTGGCGGATGGAAAAGTCGCTCTTGGCTGAATTCGACAAGCTTTTGAGCACTCCCGGCGCGGTTGTCAAAAAGAAAACGATCGAACAAGCTTTGGCTTCACGTCCGACGCTGTTGCCGGAACAACGAGCGGCCGCCGGGAAACTGCTCACTTCCACCGAGTCGATACGAGCCTTAACCGGGGTTGCCGGTGCCGGTAAAAGCTACACCCTCGACGCAGTGCGCGAGGCATTTGAGAAGGCTGGATATCGCGTCATCGGCGGAGCATTGGCGGGAGTCGCCAAGGAGGAATTGGCCGCCAAGTCGGGGATCGAGTCGCGGACCGTAGCCAGCTATCTCCACCATTTTAACAGATCGTTCGCCGAGAAGATGCGTGACCGCCTTCGTCACGATGTGCGGCAACTTATCCGTGCGATTCAAGGCAAGCCGACCTATCTTCCCACGAAGGTTGCCGTCGATCGTAAGACCGTGCTTGTCGTCGATGAGGCAGGGATGATCGATACCAGGTCGTTTCGCGACCTCTGTCGCGCCGTCCGCGAACGGGGAGGGACAGTGGTGTTTGTCGGCGATACGGGCCAATTGCAACCGATCGCCGCCGGCGGCCCCTTTCGGCATCTCCTTAAAAAACTCTCGCCAGCCCATCTTGCTGCGAACTTACGTCAGCGCGACGACTCCGACCGCCGAGCCGTCGAACAGATTCGGCAGGGAGAGGCGACGCCAGCACTGAAAAACTTCGCTGACCGCGGGCGACTCACCGTCGCCAAAGATCGTGGGGAAGCCATCGCGCAACTTGTCCGTGCCTGGGTGACCGCCGGGGGCGTCGACCGACCCGCCGATCATGCCATTTTCACGCCGACTCGAAATGAGGCCCAAGTTGCCAACCGGTTCTGTCAATCGGAACGACTCGCACAGGGCACCGTCGACCGCACGCGATCACTACGACATGGAACGGACCTGTTTTGCGCCGGAGATCGTGTACTGTTTCACAAGAACGTATTCGCTGATGGGATTCATAACGGCTATCGGGGCGTCATCACCCAAGTCGACCGATTTCACGGGCGACTCACGATTCGCCTTGACGGTGTACGAGAGTCACGCGACGTGACAATCCGCCTGCGGGACTACGGAGCCAATGGCCTGACTCTCGGCTATGCCCAAACGACTCATAAGGGGCAAGGGTCTACGGTTGACCACTCTTATTTGCTCGTTGGCGGCAAACTGGCCGACCGCGAGATGATTTACGTCCAGGCGACTCGCGGAAAATTTTCCACGCAACTTTTCGTCGATGAGGCCCACGCGGGAGAAGACCTCCAGGAGTTAGCGCGAGCGCTCGCGCGGTCACGGCCCAAGGAACTGGCGCATGATCTAGCCGCGCGAGCCACGCAGACGCCCCGTTCGTCGCTGGAAAGGAATAGTTGAAATGGAACTTCTCTTGTGGATTGTCTGTGCTCTATTGGGGTGGGCGGCGTTGCTGGGGCTAGCTCGTCTCTGGTCGAGCGTGGTCGACCGTTTTCCGGCGGACCAGCGGTCGCGATCCTACGTACTCGCCAAGAATTTTCCTTGGATCGTGTTTAGCACGGTCGTGAGTCTCATCTTCTTGGCAGCATTGGGGGCGACGGTGATCCACTGTATCGCTTTTCCGAAGTTCGCTGCCGGGTTGCGAGAAGCCACAAGTTGGGGACCGGGAACGGTCGGTGGGATGCTCGCGCTATTGCTGTTTGGCTGGTGGAGTGCGCCGGAAATGCCGCCCGAAGCTCCGCCGCGTGGTCGTACGCTCAAACGCCCCAAGCACGCAACTCCTTTACGTCAAACGTCTTCGCGACGAGAACTCACTAGCTCAAGTCGCGGACGCACGATTCGCACCTTTCGGGAGAACCTGTGATGAAATTTGGCAAGTCGTCGTCAACTCCGACCAAGTCGGATACTGAGGAACTTGTGTGGGGGCGCGCCGCCATCCCCACTTACGAGGCCACGGGCCACTTCGCCGCGATCGGTTCCACGGGCAGCGGCAAGACCACCATCCTCCGACTCCTGATGCAGTCGGCTTTACCAAAGATCGGCATCGCGACCGACATGCGGGCGCTCATGTACGACGCCAAGCAGGATCTCCTGCCGCTACTGGCCGCAATCTGCCCGCGGGCTCGCGTCGTCACCAGCCATCCGTTTGACGCTCGCGGAGCGCGTTGGGAAATGTCAGAAGATATTCAGGAGCCGACGGTGGCCATCGAGATCGCCTTCACGCTTATTCCGCAGGATGGTGATTCCCAGCCATTCTTCCCCAACGCGGCCCGGCACCTCCTGTACGGCGTCATGCTCAGCTTCATGCTCACAGGCCAGCCGTGGACCTTCGGCACCCTCATTCGAGCCATGAAACACCACAAGCGGATTCGTTCGATCTTGCGGCGGCATCCGCAGACCCGCGAGATCGTCGGCCAGTATTTTTACGACGAGCGGCTCATCATGAACATCATGAGTACCTTGGCAACGAAACTGCTGCCGTTTGAACCGATCGCCGCCGCTTGGGATTCGGCGTCGGAATCTTTCTCGCTTCGCGAATGGGTGACTGGAAATTGGATATTGGTCCTTGGTAACTACGAAACAGGACGAACGGCCATCGACTCCATCAATCGCTGCATCTTCAAGCGCGCCAGCGATCTGACGCTCAATCTGCCCAATTCCGATGACCGACGCAGTTGGTTTTTCTTGGATGAATTGTCCGAGGTCGGCGGACATGGCGGACTGCCCGGTTTAATAGCGCTCGCCAAGAAGGGCAGATCCAAGGGGGCGGCGCTGGCCATTGCATTTCAGAGCGTGTCGGGGTTGCGCGATCCAAAAATTTTTGGACAGCACTTTACCGACGAGATTTTGGGCCAGATCGCTAACCGCTTCTTCGGTCGCATTGAGTGCGTCGCCACCGCCGAGTGGGCGTCGAGCTTGTTCGGCGACGAGGAGAGCGAACGGGCGACCGTAACGAATTCTCATGGACCGGGGGGCGCGAGCCAGTCGGTAAGCCGGCAAGTTGCGGCGCGACGACTGGTGATGCCAGGCGAGCTCATGTCCCTGGAAGCTTGCAATCGCCAGAACGGGTTGAGCGCCTATTACATCGTTCGATCCGAAGGCGCTTACTTCGACCAGATCCCCGGCGACGAGCTGTTTGCCGGGCAATTGATTCCTCCGCGTGAGGACGTGCCCGAGTTCTCGCCAAGGCCGGCCAGCGCCCAGTATCTTTCGCCCTGGACGCCGGCCGAGCGCGTTCGCTACGGGGCGCCCGCGCGAAAACTCGCTGCGAAGCGCACCCCGGAGCCAGGCTGTTCCATCGGGCTTGCACCGCCGAAGCCTTCGCACGACGCCTGGACCGACCTTGATGAAACCTTTGGATAACAATCCCGCCTGAGCTGAGAAGGAACGATTCCATGTCCTCCCAAAAAATATCGACGCTACGCATGATCGATGTGACCGAAGTTGCTACGATCCTAAGTGTGTCGACGCGGACTGTTTGGCGTCTCGTGTCGAGCGGTGAACTGCCTCAACCGATTCGCTTCGGGCGCAATGTTCGCTGGCGGACCAGCGACATCGAGGGGTGGATCGAAACTCAAATTAACTCAACCAATCTCAACGGCGACGATCTTCGCCGCATTCATTAGGAGTAGTTTCCAATGGCGTCCGTATTCAAGAAGACTCGCGACAAGGGCAGACGCGGGGCCGCGTGGTACATCAGCTACACCAACGAAGATCGCCAGCGGAAAGTCGTCAAAGGTTTTACCGACAAGGTGCTCACCGAGCAGCTTGCCGCAAAACTGGAAAATGAGGTGCTGCTGTTTAAGAGAGGGCTGATCGATCCTCAAGAAAAAAAGTATGCCGACCACAGGAGAACTCCGATCGAGCTTCACCTAATCGAGTTTCAGAAATCGCTCTCAGCGACCACCCCCAAGCATATGAAGCTCACGATGGGACGCATCCGCGCTATCGTAAAATCGATGCAAGCAAAAACGATCTCCGACCTCACATCCGAAGGGGTCGAAACCGCAGTCGGATTGCTTCGCGACAAGACGAAATTTGGCCACCGCACCTACAACCATTACTTGCAAATGGTCGAACAGTTTGGCTTGTGGCTGATCAAGACGAGGCGACTTGCGGGTAATCCGGTTGCAGGAATCGCGCGACTGAATACCGAAGTCGACGTTCGCCATCGGCGGCGAGCCCTCACGCCAGAAGAATTTGCCAAGCTGGTTCAATCGGCGCGGGAGAGCAAGGAGTCGATCCAGTGCTACGATGGCGAAACGCGGGCCCGCATTTATCTGTTGTCGTACTACACAGGACTTCGGCGAGGGGAGATTGCCAGCCTGACGCCTAGCAGCTTTCAACTCGGCGGGGATCAGCCGACTCTTACCGTCGAAGCCGCCTGCTCCAAGCATCGTCGACGTGACGTATTGCCGCTTCATCAGGATTTAGTGACGTTACTGCGGCCTTGGCTCAAGACACTTGACGCGGAGGAGTTACTATTTCCTCAACTCGCCAAGCGCCGCACTTGGCTGATGGTGAAAAAAGATTTGGAACGGGTAGGGATCGACTACATCACCAAAGCGGGGGTCGCCGATTTTCACGCGGCGGGGCGTCACACCTACATCACCCAACTTCTGCGTCATGGCGCATCACTTCCCGAAGCGAAGGAACTGGCCCGTCATACCGACGTGAAGATGACCATGAAGTATGCCCACATCGGCTTGGGAGATCAGGCCCGCGCGTTGGCGACTTTGCCCAGTCCGAAAACAGAATCTGTTGCCCACACCAGCAACTCCAACAAGACGGTGGTAGCGCCTGGGCATCGCGCAAATGGCTCAAAGGGGCAAATTGGGTCAACGCCTGTCACAATGCCAGTCGGCGAGGAGGCTGACCGTAAATGCGAAAACCCTCGCCGAGGCAAGGGTTTAGGCATCAGGAGTCAAGTTGTGTCGCCGACTGTCGCAGCCGGCAAAAAGTGGAGGCGGCGGGAATCGAACCCGCGTCCCGAAATATCTCCACGCAAGCATCTACGTGTGTGTTCGACTGGTTTAATTTCAACTGTCGGGCACCCAGTCGACCAGGTTCCCCACGCGTCTAGCCGAGAACTTTTTTAACCGCGAGCGTACTTGGCAGTGACTCGCGGCGGTTCGGATTTAGTGACGGACGTCCGGGCCAATCCGACTTCAGCCCTTAGTCCGGGCCACCTCTAATTAGGCAGCCAAAGCGTAATTGCTGTTAGCAATTGACATTGTGATCAGCTTTTTACGTGGCCCACTGATCAACCACGACACGCCGCTTACGTTTCGCCTACCCGGTCGAACCCTGTTCGCCC
>JBGTMM010000014.1:0-11132 GCA_041743635.1 Bythopirellula sp. | reverse complement strand
ACCGCGATGTTGAAATCGGGCGATCACATTGTCGCCGGCAGCGACATTTACGGCGGCAGCTATCGGCTCTTCCACAAGGTCGCCAACCGCGCTGGGATCACGGTCTCGTTGGTTGATACGACCGATCCCGCGAAACTCGCTGCTGCGATTACCCCGGCGACCAAGCTTGTTTGGATTGAAAGCCCTGGCAATCCGCGGATGTCGATTACCGACATCGCCGCATGTGCTGAGATTGCGCACAAACATGGTGCCTTGCTCGGCGTGGACAGTACGTTTGCCACGCCGGCGCTCACGCGGCCCTTGGAGCTTGGTGCCGACATCGTGATGCACTCGGCCACCAAATATCTCGGCGGTCATAGCGATCTCATGGGTGGTGCGTTGGTCTTGCGCGACAAGGGGCTCCGCGACGAATTGTATTTCGTCCAGAATGCCACCGGCGCGATCATGGGACCGCTTGAGTGTTTCCTTTGCTCACGAGGGATCAAATCCCTCGAACTCCGTGTCCGCGAACAAAGCCGCACGGCGCAGCAGCTTGCCGAGTGGCTCGCAAGCCATCCGCAGGTCACGCGGGTTTTGTATCCGGGGCTACCAAGCCACCCTGGTCACGAAATTGCCAAGCGGCAAATGCATGGTGGGTTCGGGGCCATGCTCACCTTTGAACTTCGCGGCGATTTTCAACAGACCAAGCGTTTTGTGCAGTCCACTGAGTTGTTCCAGTTGGCCGTGAGCTTGGGCGCGGTCGAATCGCTGATTGAACAGCCCGCCTCGATGTCGCATGCCAGCTACGATGCCGCCGATCGGGCCAAACACGGCATCACCGACGGCTTGATCCGCCTATCGGTGGGCCTGGAAGCGGCTCAAGATTTGCAAGATGATCTCGAACGAGCGTTCGATCAAGTGGCTGGTGGTTAGTGGCTGGTGGTTGGGGAAGTAGATGAGCGATCACGCAGATTTAGAAGCTTGGAAGCAGTCCATTGATCTTGTCGATCAGGTTTATGATCTTTGCAAGCTTTTGCCAACTGACGAGCGTTTCGGTCTCATAAACCAAATGCAAAGATGCGCGGTATCAGTTCCAGCTAACTTAGCTGAAGGTTGCGGTCGGGATTCAACCAAAGATTTCCTGAGACATGTCTCGATTGCGAGAGGATCACTGGCTGAGCTGTCAACATTTATAGTAATAGTACATCGTCGCAATTTCGTACCCGCGAACTTATTGTTGCCCTTGGATAAACAGGTTGATGTCTGTGGAAGATTAATCGGAGGACTTAGACGATCACTCCGTAAAAAACTGTCCCAATAGAAAATAACCAACCACACACCACTTACCACCAATCACCCCTCCCATGCAACTCGGATTCGTTAGCGCGATTTTTGGTGATTTGAACCTGGAGGAAGTGCTGCGCCATGCCTCGCAACTGGGCTACGATTGCGTCGAAGTGATGTGTTGGCCCCCCGGCGGGCCGGATCGCAAGTTTGGCGGAGTGATGCACATTGACGTCACCGATTTTTCGCAAGCCAGCGCCGACGATGTGCGCGGCTTGTGCGAGAAATATCGCGTGCAGATTTCCGCGCTGGGTTATTATTCGGTCCCGCTCTCGGCCGACGATGAACAAGCCCGCGTCGCGTGCGAACATTTGCCTAAAGTGATGGACGCCGCAGTGAAGCTGGGTCTCGGCACGGTGAATTCCTTCATTGGTGCGAATCACACGTTGCCGCTGGAAGATAACATGCAAAAGTTTGCCGAGGTGTGGCCCGGGCTGATCCGCCAAGCTGAAGAGCGCAATATTCGCGTCGGCATTGAAAACTGCCCAATGCTGTTTCCGCAGTCTTGGCCGTTTGGATTGAACTTGGCTCGCACCCCGGCGATCTGGCGTCGGATGTTCGAGACGATTCCGTCGGACCATTTTGGACTCAATTACGACCCCTCGCATTTGGTGATGCAACTCATTGACCCCATCGCCCCGATCCGCGAATTCGGACCCAAGATTTTTCACGCCCACGCCAAGGACATGCGCGTCGACCGCCACCTACTCAACGACGTCGGATCACTTGTGCCTCCGATGGAACGCTCGAGTGCGAAAATCCCCGGTTTGGGCGATGTCGATTGGGGCAAATTTATCGGTGCCCTTTCGGACGTGGGTTACGACGGGCCGGTCTGCGTCGAAGTGGAAGATCACGCCTTCGGTGGTACCCTCGAGCGCCGCTTGCAATCGCTTAAGATTAGCCACAACGTGCTTCGGCCGCTGATCGCATAAACTGCTTGAGGCCCGGCTTAGCGCTGTTTATTCCCGGACCGCGTGGCGGTCCGGCTAGGGGAGGTGACCAAATGTTATCGGCAGGTCTACCACTGCCGAGAGTTTCTTCAAATACTGCCTCCGCGAGATTTCAATCACTCCTAAACTCCCCGTATGGGGCGTCCACTGCTGCACGTCAAGCAATTGGTAACCGCGCGTGTTGAGGTGCTCGACCAACTTGAAAAGCGCCACCTTCGACGCATCGCGCACTCGATGGAACATGCTCTCGGCCGCGAACAAGCCGCCGATCGCCACGCCATAAACTCCGCCGACAAGTTGCTCTGCTTGCCAAACTTCAACGCTGTGCGCATGGCCAAGTTCGTGCAGCTTGGTGTAACCCGCGATCATCGCCGGCGTGATCCAAGTGCCGCCTTCACGGCCGGGACCGCTCGCGCAGCCAATCATCACCTCCCGAAAGGCTTGGTCACAGGTTACGCAAAACTCGCCGGATCGCACGCGCCGCAATAAGCGTCGCGACGACACGAATCCATCGAGCGGCATGACGGCCCGTGGGTCAGGTGACCACCATAAGAGCGGTTCAATGTCTTCCTGGGGCCAAGGGAAAATCCCGTGTCGATATGCGTCGAGCAGCTTTTCTGGAGCAAGGTCCCCCCCGACGGCCACAATTCCCTCGGGCGAGGAATTGTTCGGATCAGGGAAATATAAGGGGGGCATGGGCTGCTTCCAAGCTAACAAATCGGCCCAAGATTTCTAGCCGCTGGCCAAACAACACAAAACGTGCCATCGTAGTATAATGAATGGCAGGCCGTGGGCGGGCAAAATGGTTGCAGCAGTTCTTTTCGCTTGGAAATCGCAGGATTCTCTATGAGCTACCAACCACCCGCGGACAATTTTCCAAGTTTTTCTGAGCCTCACTCGATCCCTGCGTCCATTCGCCCAGCGAATTTGCCAATGGGTGAGCCACCGGTCACACAGCAAGATCTTTCGCGACTACGGCGGTTGTTGTGGATTTTCACTTTACTCGTGGCGATCTTAGTGGCTCCCTCTTTGGTGTATCGCGTTCGTTACGCCTTTGTCGAAGCCGAAGAACGAGCCCAATTCGATGTCGCCAGTGATCACATCGAAAATTTGAACTTGATGCAGCTCAATGATGCCTCCAAGCTGTTGGCCCATTATGTCGGACCTAGCGTTGTTCACCTTCGCACGCATCAGGGACATGGCCTGGGGCAAGGCTCCGGCGTAATCGTCGATGAAGCAGGTTATATCGTCACCAATTATCACGTCGTCGAGGGGGTCAATTCGCTCGAAGTGCAATTGAGCGATGGCCGTCGTGGCACGGCCAGCGTCGTTGGTTCCGATCCGCTCGTGGACTTAGCGGTGCTCAAAACGGAGCTTGGTGACCTGCAACCCGCGAAGTGGGGCGACAGCGACAAACTCGACGTCGGCGAGTGGGTGTGGGCCCTGGGAAGTCCCTTCGGCTTTCAAAAAAGCATCACCTTCGGCATCCTGAGCGCGAAAGAACGCCGTGGCATCGCCACCGAGCGAGGTTCCGTTAACGTCTATCAAGAATTCCTGCAAACCGACGCGGCGGTGAATCCCGGCAATAGCGGTGGTCCGCTCGTGAACTATGAAGGCAAAGTGATCGGCATCAACACGGCGATTTATGGGCCCACCTATCAAGGGATCAGCTTTTCGATTCCTAGTTCGATTGCCAAAGCGAGTTACGAGCAGCTTCGCAAGCACGGTTCGGTTGAACGTGGCTATCTGGGCGTGCGTCCCGAGGTCGTGACTGACAACATGGCTCAAATCTTGGGAATTGATAAGGATAAGGGAGTCGTCGTCGTTATTGTTCAACCCGACACACCCGCTTCCGACGCGGGGATTCGCCGGGGGGACGTAATTCTGACATGGGATGGCGCGGAATTTTCCGATCCGACCCTCCTTAGCCGCGCAATCGCCGGCACCCCGATCGGCAAAAAAGTTCTTGTGGAAATCATCCGCCAGGACGGTCAGAGCACACGGGAGTTAACTGTGAATGTCACCGTGGCCGCCAAGCCGCAGGAACAATCGCTTTAAAACGCAATCCCTTCGTTTGCGGCTTAGCGGCGAAACCGCAAGCGATAGGCCCTACCTGCGGGCGATTTAACATCGTTTAATAGTGTGTTGTTCATACCTCGCACCTTCGCCGTGATTTGCCGTGTCGCTCCACGATCTTCAAGACGCCAAGGAACAGGTTCGCCAAGCGATCGACATCGTCGACCTCGTGGGGAGCTACATGGCCTTGCGGCGACAGGGAAGAAATTTCGTTGGCCTTTGCCCCTGGCACGATGATTCGCGGCCCAGTTTCCAGGTGAATCCCGAACGCCAATCCTTCAAATGTTGGGTCTGCGACGTCGGCGGCGACGTGTTCAGCTTCCTAATGCGGGCCGAAGGTTTGCAGTTCCGCGAGGCACTGGAGATGCTCGCCGATCGTGCGGGAATCACCTTAGACGCTAAGCCGCAAGCGGCGGGTGGAAACCAGTTCGACAAGCGCAATTTGCTCGCTGTGATGGACTGGGCCGAACGCGAGTTTCATCAATGCTTGCTGCAATCGCCAACCGCCGAGATTGCCCGTGCTTATCTTTCTGATCGTGGCATCAGCGACGAAAGCATCCGCCGCTTTCATTTGGGATTCTCACCCGATTCTTGGCAGTGGCTGTTGGACAAAGCCAAGTCGACCGACTTCTCTCCCGCCGTTTTGGAGCGTGTCGGCTTGGTTCTCAAGAGCGACAAAGGGGGCGGCTATTACGACCGCTTTCGAGGACGGCTATTATTTTCGATTCGCGATGCGCGTTCCCGGCCCATTGCTTTTGGCGGCCGCATTCTGCCCGGGGCAACGCCTAGTAATCCGGAGCGCACGGAAGCGAAATATATCAACAGCCCCGAAACGCCGCTCTTCAGCAAGAGTGCGGAACTCTACGCGCTCGATTTAGCCCGCGAGGCTATCGCCAAGGAGCAGGGGCTTGTAGTAATGGAAGGGTACACCGATGTCATCATGGCTCATCAGCATGGCATCATTAATTCGGTCGCCGTCTTGGGCACGGCGCTCGGTGAAAAGCATATTCCCTTGGTGAGACGGTTTACTGATAGCGTCACGCTCGTGCTCGACGGCGACGAAGCGGGACAAAACCGCACGATGCAGATTCTCGACGAACTGCTAGCACTGTTTGTGGCTCATGAAATCGATTTACGAATTCTGACCTTGCCAACGGGTGCCGATCCATGTGATGTTATCTCATCGCAAGGAAGCGAGGCCTTTCGAGAGAGGCTGACCCAATCTCTCGACGCACTCGATCATAAGATTTTTGCTGTGACCAACGGATTGGAATCAGCCCCTGGCACTCATCGCACCGCGTTGGCGGTGGAAGAGATCATTGGCACGCTCGCCCGAGCGCTGCCCACGAGCGCCCATGCCACGTCGAGTTCACTCGTCCGCGAGCAACAAGTCTTCGCGCGGCTAGCCCGACAATTCGGCATTGGCGAAGAAACCCTCCGCACGCGGCTAACCGCCGTGCGTCGGGAGCAAACGTCTCGCTCGCCCCGCCGCACATCGATTCAAGCTAATAATCCTTCTGTCAACAAGATTTCGCTGCTTCCTTGGGAACGCGAGCTGTTGGAGCTCGTCGTGCATGAGCCCGCCCTGCTGCCGCAATTGGCCGACAAAATCGCCTTGGCAGAAATTCCTCATGATGTTTGCCGCGTGGTGTATGCTCAGGCGCTCGAATTGATGCATTCGGGACAGATTCCCACGTTCGATCAACTTATGCTGGCCACCGACGATCCCGAGGTGAAAAACTTGCTCGTGGATTGCGACGAAACAGGCCGCGACAAAAAGGCCAGCGATGTCCACCACCGCATGAGCGATTTGATTGCCTCGGTGGAGGCTCAAAGACAAGCCCTGCGACATCAAGCATCGACAGTGAACTTTACACAAAAGCGTTTAGACACAGTGAATGAAGACTCGGCCCTTTTTGAAATGTTAGGAGATTTGAGCGAAAAACAGAAAAAACGCCGCCAAGCTGGTTCCGCACCCACGGATGGGTGAGATGCTTGGCCGGTGTCCCCGTGACTTTTCCACATGCACAGGAAGTGCAGGAGGAGTTTTTGATGACCCCCGCAACGACCCAATCGAAATCCCAGTCCCCAGCCAAAATTTCTTTCCAACAATTGACGACCTTGGCCAAATCGCAAGGCTATCTCACGTATCAACAAGCCGATTCTCATCTCCCCGATGAGTGTGCCGATTCGCACAGCGTTGATCGCTTGCTCGACATGATCGACGTGTTGGGCATCGACTTTGTCGAGGGCGAAGAAAGCCCGCGTCGGCAAGCCGAGGAAGTCGCCCTTGGTGATCGAGACCTGTTCACAGATGAACTTCCCAAGCTGACCGACGATCCGATTCGCATGTATCTCTCGCAGATGTGCCGCATTCCTCTCTTGAATCGCGAGGAAGAAATCATCATGGCGAAGAAAATCGAGCTCACCCGCAAGCGGTTCCGCCGCAATCTGCTCCGCTCGTTTTGTGCCCTCGCCAATACGGTCGAAACATTGCAAAAGGTCTGCAAAGGCGAACTGCCGTTTGATCGCACGATTAAAGTTTCGCTCACCGAGCGGCTGACCAAGGAGCAGATTTCGGCTCGCATGCCGACCAATTTGTCCACCCTCGGTCACCTGATGAAGTGTCAGCAACGGGACTTTTCCGTGCTGATCAGTCGCCGAGCGACTGCCGAGGAAAAGCAAGCCGCGCGCAAGCGCTACTTCAGCCGGCGGGCGAAAATGCTGCAACTGGTCGAAGAGCTCAGCCTGCGAACTCGCCGCGTGCAGCCGATGATGAAAGTGCTCGAAAATTTGTCGCAGAAGATGGATCGGCTGCAAAAGCACCTGCAGCAGCTCAAAGCCGAAAACGCCCCCGCCACCCGAATCGATCCGGTTCGCCGTGAGCTTCGCGAATTGATGCTCAAGACGCTCGAATCGCCGAGGAGTTTGCGGACCCGTTGCCAGTTGCTCCGCAAGCAGCTCCGCGAGTTTGAGCGCGTGAAGCGCGAGCTCTCCAGCGGCAATCTGCGTTTGGTGGTCTCGATAGCGAAAAAGTACCGCAATCGCGGCATGAGCTTTTTAGATTTGATCCAAGAAGGCAATACCGGCTTAATGCGTGCCGTCGACAAGTATGAGTATCGTCGCGGCTTCAAGTTTTCGACCTACGCGACCTGGTGGATTCGCCAAGCAATCACACGGGCCATTGCCGATCAAGCCCGCACGATTCGCATCCCTGTGCACATGATCGACGTGCTGAGCAAGTTGCAACAAACGGCCAAGCGGTTGCAGCACGAGCTGGGCCGTATGCCATCGCACGAAGAGACGGCCCTCGCCGCGGGAATTGACTTGGAAGAAAGCCTGCATGTGCTCGACATCGGCCGCACGCCGGTGAGCCTCGACCGCCCGATTGGTGAAGGGGACGACTGTAGTTTCGGCGAATTCGTCGAGGATTCGCACACCGACAACCCGCTGAAACTCGCCAACAACAATTTACTGCGCGAAAAAATTGAAGGCCTGTTGCAAACGCTCACGTTCCGCGAACGAGAAATCGTGCGGCTGCGTTACGGCTTGGCCGACGGTTATTGCTACACGCTTGAAGAAGTCGGTCGCATATTTAAGGTGACCCGCGAGCGAGTGCGGCAGATCGAGGCGAAGGCCGTCTCGAAATTGCAACACCCGGTCCGCAGCAGCGAGCTAAGCGAATACGTCGCCGACAGTCCCATGGTTCCAGTTGAAGAAGTCTGGGACCTGATGCCCGAAGAACAACTCGCCGCGGCATAAAGCCGCGACCGTTGGTCGCGAAATCTAGTGAGCCCCAACCAATCGGTTGGGGCTTTTTTCGTAGACTTCACCCGCGAAACCGCAAGCGACTGTCGGACTTGGGATTTCCGGCTACAATAGGTTGATAAGTTTTAAGATATATCCAGCCGATCCGCGATGCCGAACATGCATCGCCCACGGAGGTTCCCCATGTCGGTATCCGCCACGGTGTTACGCGAGCTGCACCGCATTCATACGCAATTGAGCGACCTCAACGAGCGTTTCGCGCGTGGTCCGCGCCAGGTGAAAGCGCGTCAAAGCAACGTCACGCAACAAGAAACCGCCCTTGCGGCGGCACAAGATCGGGTCAAAGAAGCCCGAAAATTGACCGATCAGAAGCAACTCAACCTCAAGACCAGTGAACAAAAAATCATCGACTATCGCACGAAGCTCAATGTTTGCAGCAGCAACCGCGAGTACCAAATGTTCGTCGAACAAATCGCCGCCGCCGAGATGGCCAACAGCGTGCTCGCCGACGAAATTTTGGAGGGGATGGAAAAAATCGATCAGCTTGTGTTGGAAGTAAAGGAAACGGAGAACTCGCTGACGGCGGTCAAGAATGATCTGTTGAAGTTCCGCGACAACGTGGCCGCGGAGAGTGCGGTGGTCAGCGGTGACATCGCGCGGCTGGAAGCGGAACTTGCCGAAGCCGAGAAAGCATTGCCCACCACGCTCAAGGACGATTATCGGCGCGTGATTCGCGGCAAAGGAGCCGAGGGGATGGCATCCGTGGAAGACATGGTCTGTCAAGGCTGCGGCCAGCAAATCACGCTCAACATGCAGAACGATCTCTTGATGTCGCGAGCGATTTTCTGCAAATCCTGTGGCAGTTTGCTGTACTTGGCCGAATGAGAAAAGCCGAGTAATGAAAATCGCGCCAGGCGGCTCTTTACACACCCCCCCGCTCGGCGCAACAATAGTGGTATGTGTTGGGTCTTCCGCAAGGGAGGCCCATTTTGTTTGTGTTAGGTGAGTGACTTCTCGCGAGGCCGTTATGTCCGACCGCATGCCCATGACACGTATCGGCTACGACAAGATCAAAGCCGAGATTTACGACTTGGAAAATGAGCAGATGCCGATCATCGAAAAGCGGATCGGGGCGGCCCGCGCTGAAGGCGATTTGAGCGAGAACGCCGAGTACCATGGCGCCCGCGAGAGTCAGGGTCTGCTGCAAGCCAAGATTAACATGCTCAAAGACAAAATCGCTCGGGCAGATATCATCGACACTTCGACGCTGCCCAAAGATCAAGTCGTATTCGGCGTGACGGTCAAATTAAAAGACCTTGACTTCGGCGATACCGAGGAATTCACGCTGGTGGGAGCTGGCGAAGAAGATTACGACGCGGGCAAGATTCTGGTGACCAGCCCACTCGCGCAAGGTTTGATTGGCAAAAAAGTCAACGACAAAGTCGAGATTGAAGTCCCCGCGGGGACGAATCGATTTCAAATCTTGGACATTCGCTTCGCAGATTAATTTCTATTCGGAATCAAACGCGTAAATGCACGTTTGCCGGTAGGTCTCGCCAGGGCGGAGCACGGCCGACGGAAAGTTAGGCTGATTCGGCGCGTCGGGAAAGTTATGCGTTTCCAGGCAGAACGACCCATGCCGGTGGTAGGGTGTGCCACCCTTTCCCAACTGTCCTGAAAGACCATTGGCCGTGTAAAGCTGCACGCCCGGCTGGTCCGTCGAAACTCGCATCAAGCGCCTCGATTGCGGATCAAAGACCTCTGCAATCGGACGCAGTTTGCCCCACTCACCGTTGAGCACGAAGTTAATGTCGTAACCATCGCCAGTCGCGGCAATCCGTTCACCGATTTTATGCCGGTCACGAAAATCCAGCGGCGTGCCGGCAACTTCCGCGAATTCGCCAGTCGGGATCAAATGCTCGTCAACCGGGGTATACCGGTCCGCGTCGATCATCAGTTCATGATCGAGAATGCTGGGCCCGTCATGCCCCGCGAGATTGAAATAACTGTGATTCGTGAGATTGATGATCGTCGGCTTGTCGGTGGTTGCTTCGTAGTCGATCCGCAAGGCGTTGTCTTCGCTCAAGGTGTAAGTCACCGCGATCGACAATGTCCCGGGAAACATCTCTTCGCCGGCGGGGCTTTGGTAGGTGAAGCGCACGCCGAGCTGGTCGGAAAGCTGTTCGCCCGACCACATGACTTTGTCGAGGCTGCGCGATACGCCACCGTGCAGGTGGTTCGGGCCATTGTTGACCGCGAGTTGATATTCCACGCCGTCAAGCTTGAACTTGCCGTGACGAATGCGGTTGGCGAACCGGCCGGTCGTGCAGCCAAAATGGTGGTTGGCCCCTGAATCGTAGTCCGACACGTTGTCGAAGCCGAGCACCACGTCGTCGAGCTTGCCCAAGCGATCGGGGACGTGCAGCTCGGCGAGCGTTGCCCCCCGCGAAAACAGCTTGGCGGTCATGCCCCGGGCGTTGGTCACGATGAACATACGATAGTTCCTAATATGCGGCGAGCGTGGATGATAGTAGCGCGGAGTCGAGAGTATTGAGCCACGGATTAAACACGGATTTAACACGGATAAACAAGAGACAAAACAAAAGCCTCATATTCTCGGCGAATAGGCGCATGCTGACATTAGAGACTTCACTTCCATCATCCGTGTTTAATCCGTGAAATTCCGTGGCAAATTTCTATCTCTGATCTTGCGAGCCCGGATTAAATGAGTTTGAGAATTATGGCGAGCCGTGCCCTTCTTCGCAAGCGATGGCAACCGGCGGGGTAGGCGAAGTGCCGCTTGCTGCGTTATCATTGAGTGGCGAATTCACGATTTAATCTTCTTCAATCACCGAGGTCATGGCTTGAAAATAGCATCGCTTGAACACGGACAAGGGACAGTCACCGCGATGTCGGCAACGTCGCTCCACGCAGCATCGACTTTTTCGAGAACAGCTTGTATGCCGCCGACAATCTGGCTGATGGTTTTCTGAGGGCCTTCCTGGCTAAGGCTCG
>JBGTMM010000013.1:0-3266 GCA_041743635.1 Bythopirellula sp. | reverse complement strand
GGCACGGTTGTGGAACCCACGGCTAACCCCCAAAAATTTCCCAACGGTACGCTGCACGTTCATTATGTTCATGGGTGCTCACTTGCCGAATCCTTTTATCAATCCGTCGCGGGGCCGTTTCAACAAATCTTGGTCGGCGATCCGTTATGTCAACCTTGGGCGAAAGTTCCCAAGGTTACTGTCAGTGGATTTGCCGATAGCGGATTCGTGAAAGGCGATGTGGAAATTGTTCCCAGCGCAACGGAGTCTCGTCAAGGAATCGCGTCGTTCCAACTTTTTATAGACGGGGTGGCCCACCAACAAGGGCTACCTGGTGAGCCTTTCCGGATTGATACGACGAAGTTGGCTGATGGATATCATGAAGTGCGCGTGGTGGCCGTGGACAATACGCCGATTGAAACACAAGGCCGTTGGATGGGATCGCTCGCCGTGAAGAATGGGCGGGACGCCATTCAATTATCCATAGCCAAAGGAGCCGCCAACTCGTCGTACTTGAATCTCAATGTGGCAGCTACGAAACCCTCCGCCACAAGTATCTTGTGCAATGGCCTGGAGGTCGCAAAACTACCCAGCGGTGAAGGATCGGTTGCGATTGATAAGCAAAAGCTTGGTGCTGGTCCTGTGACTCTCTTGGCCACCTCGGAGGGCGAGCCTGGCCTGCGTTCACAACCTTTGCGAGTAGTCATTGCGGGTGTCTCACCACGCTCGGTCTCAAAAACTCAATGACACATCGTTAACGCGATTGTCTGACTACCACTTGCCGGCTACTCGTTGAGATTTTGCAGCATTTACCAAACGTGGTGTCGAATTTGTTGACACTTTTTTGAGTGGCGGCAATGATAATTGCAGGGGGAACGAACTGCGTCTTGCAGGGCGGCTGGTTTACGGCAAGTGCTTTTCTGGTAAAGAGATACGCGCTACGGTGGGTGGGTCCGGTAAGCTCAGTTCATGGAGCGGTAGACGCTCGTTGGCCCAGTAATTGCTTCCAAGAACAATCGCAAGTTCGTGCTATCAAAAAGGTCAGTCCTAGCGACGTGCCGAATTGTGCGGATTGCGGGAAATCGGCGGAGAAACGACTTCTGTTTTTATTTTGCTTTGTTTACTTGGTACACTTGAATCTTTACTAGCCCTTTGAGCTACTGAGGAAGAAGACTTCCATAGAACCGAGAATTTCTTTTGCCGGCCAATAACGGCATGTACGCGTAATACTACTTGATTATCAGATTTTCCCGGTTCCTTAACAAGTTTTGCTTACAATAACTGGAACAGATGAGAGAGCGACTCAGCAGGGATTCTGATGCTGATCGGTGGCCACGCTGAGGAGTCTTTACCAACATGTTTTACCTACTAGCGGTTTGTTGCATTGCCGCCTTTGTGAGCTATACGATCACAAATTTTGTCGGCATTTTCGCGCCACGTTGGGGTCTCGTTGATCGGCCTGATGGGCATCACAAAAGCCACAAGCGCGAAGTCGCGCTTGGGGGTGGACTGGCCGTTTTTTTGGCGGCGGCGATCACCTTTGCGGTGGAATATTCTTCGTCGCCGCGGCTGCAAAAACTCCTCGGCGAGAATGAATCGCTGCTGGGTGGCTTACTGCTTGCCTGCGGCTGGATCGTGCTGTTGGGATTGTGGGACGATCGCTTTGGCATGAAAGGTCGGTACAAGCTATTAGGTCAGTTCGTCGCAACTCTCATTGTTATTGCTTCGGGTTTGCAAATTGACAGTATCGTGGTCTTCGATCATAAAATTGCCCTGGGATATTTCTCGATACCGTTTACCGTGTTTTGGTTATTGGGTGCGATCAATTCGCTTAACCTGCTCGATGGTATCGACGGCCTGGCGACGACCATCGGCATCATCTTGTGTGCAACAATTGCAGTGATCGCAGTATTCTTCACGCAACCAGCGGTCGCCGTTGTAGCTGCGGTATTTGTCGGCAGCCTGTTGGGCTTTTTGCCGTTCAATTTCCCCCCTGCCAAAATCTTTCTGGGCGACGCGGGGAGTATGTTGATCGGGCTCGTGGTTGGAACACTCGCCATCGGCGGTTCGATGAAAGGGCCGGCCACGGTAGCCATGGCCGCTCCGTTGGCGATCTGGGCACTGCCGATTTTTGATTCGGTGGCGGCCATCATGCGGCGGAAACTATCAGGCCGCAGTATTTACGCCACGGACCGTGGACATCTCCACCATCGGTTAATGGCCGTGTTCGGGAAAAATACTCGCGTACTCGCCGTGGTGGCCGTTTGCTGTGCGATCACCTGCGCAGGCGCTTTAGTCAGCATTTTCATGAAGAACGACATTATCGCGCTGCTGTCGATCTTGTCAGTCTTATGTATTTTGGTTTTGACCCAGGTGTTTGGCCACATAGAGCTTGTGATGTTGATCAGCCGCTTAAAGGGGCTGCTCATGTCGATTTTCAGCACGGGCGGGACCCGGCAGTATGTCTTTCGCATGCAGGGATCGCGCGACTGGAACTTGATGTGGCAATCGGTTATTGAGTACGCGGAAAAGCTGGATCTGATTGAAGTAAAACTCGACGTAAACCTAGCCGCGTTGCAAGAAGGCTTCCATGCGTCTTGGCGTCGGCCCTGCCGCAGCGAAAAATCGCAGCGCTGGAGCGCCGAGGTTCCCTTGTTTGCTGGAGAGCACGTGATCGGTCGCCTGTCGGTGTGTGGCAACCGACCCTTGGGCATGTCGTCGTGCGAGACGGTCAATCAATTGATGGAGCTGCTCGAGCCGCTGGAAAGCGAAATCGTCGCTTTAGCAGGCAACAATAATTTACGAGAACTGCCCCCGCCCGCTACAGTGGGAACTTCCCCCACCAGCTTGCCCTCCCAAGTGCCGGTCGCTTGAGATACATTCAAATGTATCGATGAGTTGCCTGGAGCGGTTTCATTGTATTGATCTTCCCGCTTGGCCAAGACGCGGTCGCCGCTGGCATTGCCGAATAAGGAACATTCCGTTGGCCAATCCCTACGCGTCCACAACGGTGGATTATTTTCGCACCGACGATCTGCATAAGAATTTAGGCAGAAGAACGGCCCGGGGCGGGATGTATACATTTGCCGCCACGGGTTTCAATTTTCTCGTGACAGCGGTAAGCACGATCTGGCTGACCCGGCAATTGACGCCGGCCGATTTTGGTTTGTACGGCATGGTGTTGCCGATCATCAATTTCGCCAGCATGTTCGTCGATCTGGGCCTATCCCGGGCCGTTGTTCAGAAACCGCAGATCACGCATCAGCAAGTTTCAACACTGTTTTGGA
>JBGTMM010000012.1:0-3125 GCA_041743635.1 Bythopirellula sp. | reverse complement strand
TGGCAGCTCGACGCCCCAAGCCGGGGGCTCCGGGGGTAGGCGGCCTTCGGCAAGACAGAGGGGAAGAATAGGTCGAGCCGCCGCAGGAATATCTCACCGTCTGGGCGGTGGGTGGCGGAGCGGCGGACCGGCTCGTCCCGGCGAACTCTCGCGGCATCCAGTATGAAGTGAACGAGAGCGGGAAGGTCGGGGCGATCCACGCCGGGGGGCCGAGTATTTTGTATGTGGAGGGGTGCGCTTAGAATAAGCCGCCGAGCCTAAGGGAAGAGTTTGCGCAGCAAAGCCGAGCTTAGGCGGAGAGCCGGCGCAATCCCGGTTGCGACCGCCGCAGGACGCGTCGCGCGACGACACGGCTTTGCCGGGGCGGATGGGGGAGGAGTGACTGCGAACAGTTCAAGCAGTTGAATGCAGATAGGATTACTGATAATTTTAACATTGCTCGGCAATGACTCGTGGGAGGTATTATGCGCCGAGCAATTCTCATTTTGTGTCTAGTCCCAATGCTGAGCGGATGTGCCGTCCTTAACGCACGCACCTTTCGCCCCACCAATTATGAAGCATTACCTCAAAACGTAAGCCGTGACGGGTCTCCGATAGTGAGTACGCTCTCGCTGGACGCTTCGCGCCGGTTAATGATCTCACAGCTTGAGCCAAGGAAGTTCATTTGTTCTGAGCCACCGCCAGACGCGGCCACTAGCATCTTGGCCAAGGCGGCGTTGGAAGCCAGCGCAAAGCCGGTTGGTGGAGGTGAGTTCTCTGGAAAAGTTAATGATGAGTTTCAAGCGAACGCTCTCGCTCTAGCAGCACGCACCGCAGCGGTTGAGTTTTGGCGCACAACCTCATTTTCGTTTTGTTTGCTTCTCATGAACAACTTGCCTGATCAGGCAAAAACCTACCTGGAAACTGCCGAGCGAATTTCACCCCATTTCGCGGGGGCCGAGAAGCCAAGCAAGCCAGACAAATAGAGCATCAACGCTCTAAACGAGGTTGGTGGACGAATGATGCCTGGCCATGCCGGGGCATGGCCTGCAAACTTCGACGTAGCCGAGCGCAGCAATCGCCGAGTTGCGCGCAGAGCCTACGACGAACCGGTTGCGACCGCCGCAGAACGCGTCGCGCGACGATACGGCTTTGCCGGGCGGGCGTGATGACCAGCCAATTAGCCTTTGCCCCACTTGTCGATCTCGGGTGAGCAACCATCGCGTGCCATAACAATGCGCTTCCTCAAGGCAGCCCCTGCTCCCCAGTCATCTCGAACCTCGTTGCCCATTTCATGGATATTCGACTGGCGAAGTTGGCGGAAACATACGGATGCGACTACTCGCGGTATGCTGACGATCTAACGTTCTCGACCAACAAGCCTTCTTTCCCGCCGGCTATCGCGCGCGCAACGAAGTCGGCCCCCCACACTTGGCAGCCGGGAAAAGAGCTAAAAGACATCATCAAGCGGTCAGGTTTCGCGCTCAACGCGGCCAAAACGCGTATGCAATATCATGAGTCCCGACAAGAGGTCACCGGGCTAGTCGTTAACTCCAAGGTCAATGTTCGGGCGGAGTACCAACGAACAGCCCGAGCAATGGCACATCAGCTATTCAAAACCGGTGTCTTTATCAGAACTTGCTATGTGCCTGATCCCTCCGGAACAATCATCCAAATGCAGATCCCGGGAACGTTGAACCAGCTACAAGGGATTTTTGGTTTTATCAACAACGTCAAGAAATCGAACTGGAACCAGAGTCAGCCTGCGCCTGAGAAGCGGGTAGGATACGAGCGAACTTACAGAGACTTACTTTTCTATAAGAAGTTTTTTGCGGCAGATATGCCAGTTTTGCTTTGTGAAGGTAAAACCGACAACATATACATCAAATGTGCGTTACGTAGGCTTGTCGCAACGACAAAGTTGGCGGTCAAGAAAAGCGGAAAAGTCTCATTCAAAGTGAAATTCATGTCGTACACAGATACGACGGCGAGAATCATGGATTTAGCGGGAGGAACGGGCGACTTTCATAGGCTGATCGGAACTTACCGAAACGAATGGAAGAAGTTTTCCATTGGCCATTTGAAACAACCAGTCATTTTGCTAATCGACAATGACAAGGGGGCAGACAGTCTGTTCGGCTTGATCTCGAAGGTCACGAAAAAGCCTGTCACACGCAAAGAGCAATTCATTCACATTTTCCACAATCTCTATGTGGTCCCGACACCCAGGACTGCGTCCGGGAAAGACACTATGATTGAGGATTTTTTCCACAAAAGTGTTCGGCAGCAAAAACTAGGAACGAAGACTTTTAATCCGAGCCAAACGGCCGAGTCCAAGACCGAGTTCGGTAAATATATTTTTGCCGAGAAAATCGTTCGGCTTCAACAAAGTACCATAGATTTCTCTAAGTTTGCACCGATCCTCAAAGGTATCGAGAAGGCAATCGAAGACTATGCAAGTAAGTCTTGAGGGACGAGACGGAGGTCTGGTCGATCAGTCGCCTACGGAGTGAATCGTTGCCGATGCGCGGCCGAGCGCTTCGCATCTCTTGATTAGGTCGAAGCGCCGCTGCGCACCGTAGGCCCTAATCGCGGTGCTCCGCTCCAATCCGTCCAGCCTCAACATGCCGCAACCACTCCCGCACCCCCGCCTGATCCATGAACCCGCCTTCGGGAAGGATCACCCCGCCCGGCCCCGGCGTCGCAGTCGTCCGGAACGGGTCGCGGATGTGCTGGCGCACGGCGCTGCCGTAGGCCAGCGAAGCGGGGGCTTGGTCTTTTAGAGTGAATTGGCGGGGTAATTTTCGCTCAGTCATTCTTCCTCCTTTCACGCTTCGGTTTGGCCCCCTCTCCCCCTCCACCATGTTTCACTGGTCCCCCTCCCCGTTCCGGGGCGGAACTTCAGTTTGCCGAGCCCTCCACTCAGCGGATTCGGCGATGGCTTCGGCCTCCCAACGGATTTGCTCGGCGGCGTTGGCGGCTTGCTGGGCGTCGTAGATGGCTTGCTGCTGTTCGTGGTCCAGTTGGCACCATTCCTCGGGGTCGACGCCGGGCGGGGGGCGGCTGGCTTTGCCGGTGGCCTGGAGCGGCTCGGTGCGGACGTCGACCTTGCTGGCATCGCCGAGCAGATAGCGCTCGGGCCAGGG
>JBGTMM010000011.1:0-6143 GCA_041743635.1 Bythopirellula sp. | reverse complement strand
GTGGATCGTCAAAAAAGCGGGGCAACCGTTGTCGCATCAAAACTGCACCGCGGTTTTTAAGAATCCCCGTGGCATGAGCGCAGGCATGTTAATCGACCAAGCGGGTCTCAAAGGGACGCGCGTCGGCGGGGCCGAGGTGAGTCAACGTCATGCGAATTTCATCGTCGCCACCGAAGGGGCCACCAGCCAGGACGTGCTGCGGCTCATCGACATGATTCGCAGCAGAGTCGCGGAACGGCTGGGCGTTGAATTGGAAACCGAGTTAGAGATTTGGTAATGGCATGAAGCCGAGAGTCAAGAGACGAGAGTCTAGAGCCACAAGTCTGGCTCTTGACTCTGGACACTTTGCTCTTGACGACGAGAACGCAGGAGGTGTTGGAGTGGCTACGATCAAACGCCCCAAAAAGGTTGCCGCCAAGAACGCTTCGGCCGTTAAGCCCGCGGGAGCATCAAACAAGCTGCATTCGATTTCCTTGCCACGCATGCGCGTGTTGCTCGCGCTGGTTGTCGTGGCGCTTTTGGGTTGGACGATGCAAGTCGTCTGGCAGCGTGTAGCCCCGGCGGTGATACATCGCGAGCCCTATTTGTTGTCCGCCGAGCGGATTACGATGACGCCGCAGCCGGAGTGGATCACGGCTGATATCCGGGCCGAGGTGATTCGAAATGCGGGCCTCGACCAGCGACTTTCCATTCTCGACGATGCCTTCATGGGCGTGGTTCAAGATGGGTTCGTGCTGCATCCTTGGATCAATTCTGTCGAGAAAATCACGAAGCAATTTCCCGCCGGTGTGCATGTAGAGGTCACTTTTCGCAAGCCGGTCGCCGTGGTGGAGATGGCCAGCGAGGCAGGGATGTTGCTCGTGCCGTTGGATGAGCGCGGCGTGGTCCTGCCGCTCGACGACGTGCCCGAGATTCGCAAGAGGTACATGCCGCGGATTCAAAACATCGTCGATCGCCCCCCCGTCGGACAGAGGTGGGATAACGAGCGCGTGCAAGGAGCCGTCGATCTCGCCGTCCGGCTCTCCGACGTGTGGGAGCCCTTGCACCTGGTAGACATCTTGCCATCGACTCGGCCCGAGATTCTCGACGAGCACCGATTCTATGTTTACGACCTGATGACCCGCGGCGGAACGCGCATTGTTTGGGGAGCGGCACCGGGAATCGCACCACCGGGCGAAGCTGATTTTGCTGCCAAGCTCGACCGGCTCCGCAATTGCGTGACCGAACACGGCCCGCTCGACACGGTGCAGAGTCCTGCGATTGTCGACGTGCGCAATCAGCTTACAGTCACTCCCCGCACGGTGAAAAAAACCGTCGGTCCCCGCACGGTAAAAAAAGAGGATCCCGTCGATGCGGACACCCCGGTGGTGAAATAACACGCAGCCGTGTGTCTGAATCCCAGTTAGAAGATCGGATCGCGGCCCAGGTCGGGTGAAACTGTCAAAACCGCTACAATTCGGCTCTGGAGCAGAGTGTGGCCAAATTCCTTGTCTAATTGGAAGCAGGCATCTATTCTGGAAACTGCGGCTCCGCACTCATTTCTTGAGGAAGCGGTCAGGCAATTCGCCGCTACCCTTCTGTTTGGCCCGGAACAAGGCAGGTCGATGATTCAGTACTTATTCTCCTCCCTGAGGAAACGGAACAATTATGCGCGTTCCACACGGGTTCACAAGAGCTTGCATATCGAAATCTTAGAGGCTCGATATGCATTTTCTGCCGCGACAGTATTGTCCCTCGAAGACTGGCAATCAGCCATTTTTGACAACGGGGTAACCGGCACGCTGCCGTTTCAATTTTCACGAAACAACCCGAGCGTCGATCCGCAGGGCATCGTAGTTGGCCCTGGCGTGCCACGCTATGGCGATGAGACCTTGTTGAGCGAAATCAACACCTGGTCGGAAGCGTATGCCGATGTCGGGCTATCCAAAATTCTAGGATCGGGTTGGGACCACGATGGCGTCACCCCGCTGGCGATTCTGTGGGATCAGAGTGCATTGCGGATGCAGTTCTTGCGGGGAGATGATTTTACACTCGTCAATTCCCTCAATCTCAATACTGGCAGCGGAGATTTGCTCAAGGGAACCGTGGCGGGCTATCGCTATATACCGCAACACGCGGTCATCCACGAAGGTCTTGCTGTCGTCATGTGCCAGCGGGAGCGACGCTCAGGCAGTACCTGGATTGTCGAGGGCGTTTCGTTTGCTTACACGCAAGATTTTGGACAATCGTTTACCCGCGTGGAACAGGTCGGAGGGGGTTTTGATGTTCCAGCAATTGCCGGAGGAGTGACCGATGGCATGCAGCGGGCCAGAAGCTGGTCCTTTGCCAACGCTTTTCCCGAACAATCGGCTGGCGATAGGCTCGGTGCTTGGTTTCCGTGGGCCGACTATCTCCAACAAGCCGGCAGCCCCAAGGGAGGCCAGATTGGTTTGTTCCGCGCGCGACGGCCGGAGATTGGCGAGCAGTGGGTCGTGGAAGCGAATAAGTTGGTCTACGAAACTTGGCGGCTGGGAGACTCGGGAGGTTATCACGCTCACACGGCAGGCATGTTTGTCGATGGTATGGTTTCCTTCTGGGGCGATGTTTCGTATCGGAATCAATTGGTCCGGCACGTCGCCGAGGACCTCGAAAACTATTCAACGACAACTTGGACCCATCAGGAGGCATTTCAAGGGGGCTGGAGCCCGACCAACGCGAAAGTTTATTTGCTGGGGAATCAAGCCGTCGCCGCCGCGCCAGCGCAAGAGTTTGGGAAATTTCTCGTAGCCGGCGACGAACAAGCCGAATCGATCATGAAAGTCGAACGTCCCATTGAGTTGGGCGGCAAAGCCGTTATTTCGACCCTACGCGGCTCATTTCCCGGTGCTTCTTCGGGGAGTGGTTACGCCGGACGACTTTCCATTTGGCTGCAATATATCCGCGGGGTCGGCTATATTTCGAAAGAGTACAGCTCTCAAGTCCAAAATGCGGATGCCCTGCACTTTTCGGTGAATGGTGAGGACTGGGGCAGCCTGTTGAATCTAGGAAATTCGGAACCGTACATATACGGCAAGAAAATCATCGTGCTGCATGAAGGCAAACTCCAGGCTTTGGAGTTGCCCCGTGCGAGCGAAACGAGCGCCCAGGCTCCCTTGCTGCTCAACCCTGGCGGCCTCAACTTGGCAACCGTGAACTGGACGCAAACGGTCGCTCCCGCGGTGGGCAATGCACTGCGTCGCGTTTTGTATGTTGAAGGCCAATACGTCTACGCCGACAATGGTCAACCCCTGGACGTTCAGCCCACAGGCGCGCCGCCTGTTGTCAACGGAATGCCGATGTGGGAAGTGACGAGCGATGGCACAAGCAGGGCACTTGGGGTTTGGGATGTCACCGGCACGGCAAGCTTGGGTACCCAATTGCATTGGCTCTCGGCATGGCACTACTCACTCGACGGAAACGGAATATCGCCGCAAGCACGCATTGGCAATGTCATCGGCTCCGAAAAGGAATCCGTCTGGTATGCCAATAACAATTGGGTACCGACTCAGGACTACATTATTCCAAGTCCTTCCAGCACCACTCCGGGCGAACAACTGGTACGCCTCTTCACGGGCAACGATCCCGCTCCACGTCGTTGGCTCATGGCCCTGGAAGGGCTGACTCAATCGACGGCTCCCACTTATCCACTGGCACCGGATTCTTCAGGAGTGAATGAAATTGGGCAAATTTTTCTCTCTCCCACAACCACCTCCTCCTGGTCCACCGCTCTCACGTTCGGTTTGTCGGAGCTCAGCTCTTTTTCAAGCTATTTTGACGCGGTCGGTAATGGTACGGTTCACACGATTGCGTCGATCTTTAAGAGCATCCAAGAACACATCGACATCACTTTTACCAAAACGTCTGCCGTGGCAGGTGTGCTTTCTCTAGATGTCCATGGGGGTGGTGTGTTGTTGGATAGGATATCGTTCAAGTCGATCTACTGGGACCGCGAGGATCAAATTCGTCTGGTGATTTCCAATTCGCCCGAGGAATTAGGAATGACGATGTTGGTGACTCGCAATGGCTATGGCATGGACAGCAAGTCGATTTTAAGCTCGGGTACGGAATTTGTTCCTACCTCGATACTGTTGAGTAATGCGGCCAGGACGGCAGTGACTCCTCTCGAATGGTACGCTATTCAGTTCAATCCGATACAAGCGTTAACTTCTGAGGAGAGAGAGAGTTTTATCGGTAGTGCCAGCATGTTTAAGGCACACGATATTCCACCTTCGCCGACGGCGGACTTTGACGGCGACGCCGATATTGACGGGCGGGATTTTTTGATTTGGCAGCGAGGCTATGGAAGTGTTGCGGAAACAACTACGGAAAACGGGGATGCCAATGTCGATGGCCGCGTCGACGGACTTGATTTGCTGGCATGGCAAAGGGGTTATGGGCTAGGTGGGCCCGTCGGACCACCTACCGGTGATTTCAATGAAGATGGCGCGATCAATAAGCTGGATTTAATAGCCTGGCAAGAAGGCTTTGGAATTAGAGAAGTCTTCGGCGCGCGGGGACAAGGGGACAGCGACTTCGATGGCGACGTCGACGGCCGTGATTTTCTTGTATGGCAACGTCAATACACCGGCCCTGCGCCAGAAGAAGTTGTCGACACGGCGCCAGAGCAGATCGTGAGTGCTTCGCAATCACCGCCGACCGACGCCGCAAATGTGGAGATCATCGTTGCCAAGGAAATGGCGACTTCATTTCTAGTCGATCACGTCGAACAAGCAACGCCCAAGGTAACCACCCTTGCGGCCGAGATAGAATCCGCCGGGAAACCGTGGGGCTTGTCCGATAACTTCTGGTTGGTGGCACTCCCCGTCATTAACTGGGAAGGCAGAACTGATTACCACGCCAACGCCTTGATGGCGGAACATTTTGCTCTGCGTACCCTCTTGAGAGATCAAGCCTATGAGACTGCTCCCAGAAACGTAGCCTCTCATGGGCGGCCGAATTCAGATAATGTCGCTGAACCTGGCGAAGAAGAGGCACAGCTTTCTCAAGACAGCGACTGGTCCGCCGCCGCGGACTTGGTCATGGAAAATCTAGCCTTGGAAAACTTGGCGATAGAAAACTGGCGCAGTCTATAGCGCTCGGAAGTTCTTTAATGTTCGGCGGAACCCAAGGAAAGTGATTCGCCCTCAGCTTGTTGTTCGAGCGCCAAATCGATGATCTGCTGTTCGACTTTACGCACCTCTCGGGCTAATTCTTCGCGCACGACGGCCAGCTCTTTAGGCGCTTGAATACCGATCCGCACGCCGCCGCTGCCGACTTTGATCACGGTGACGCTGATCTGGTCGCCTATGAGGATGCGTTCGCCGATTTTTCGCGAGACGACCAGCACGAGGGTGAACTCCCTTTCACAAGGAATTGCAGTCACAACGAATTGCAGGGTGGGGTTTGCAAATTCAGTCCGTTAGCTAAAAATGGGCCATTAGCTAAAAATGGGACGAAGCCCGCTGAGCCGACGGCTCGTTATGGCTTTGTTAACCGTAACGCTAATGCTGGCGGCGGCCAAACGCAAGCAGTTGGTTCCATTTGAGGCAGTATTTTTTCCGAAGAAAACTTGAGATCAGGGGTTTATGTCGGTGGTTTGCGCACTTTGGGGTGTTTAATGTCGCTTGAATCGGAATTCATTTCCTGGCTCGAAAAGAATCTGCCGACTGGGCCTCGGTTGAAAATTGCGCTCCGAGACGATGCGGCCGTAATCGCGTCGAGCAGAGCCGATTCGGTGGTGACGACCGACATGCTGACCGACGGCGTCGATTTTTTGCTGGAAGAAACCGATCCGCAACTCGTGGGCCGCAAGGCGCTCGGAGCGAATCTCAGTGACCTTGCCGCGATGGCTGCAGAGCCGTTGGCGGCATTCGTGTCGCTGGTGTTGCCGAGAGAGGGCACGAGCAAACTCACCGCGTTGGAACTTGCCATCGAGTTGTATCGCGGCATGATTCCGCTTGCCGAAAAATGCGGCATCATCATCGCTGGTGGCGATACAAACACCTGGAACGGCCCGCTCGCCATCAGTATCACCGCTTTTGGCGAGACAACTCTGCGCGGTCCGCTCACTCGTTCCGGTGCGAAAATCGGCGACCAAATATTGGTAACCGGAAGCATTGGTGGTA
>JBGTMM010000010.1:0-2479 GCA_041743635.1 Bythopirellula sp. | reverse complement strand
GATCGGGCACCTCCACTAAAAAGTCGATCACCTCCTCCGGAAGCAATACCACCGCCTCTTCGAGATTCAGCAAATCCAGATCGAGCTCCTCGAAGAACTCGGGAACAAAAACCGCCCCGCGCGCTAGCTGCGGAGGGGATTCTCAGCCACGGATTAAACACGGATTAAACACGGACGAAAAAGAGTGTTGAGAGTGTTGTCGGAATCGACGGCTAGCATTGATTATGTCGGAGAATAATCATGACGCTGCAACATGAAGATATTACCGAGCAAATCATTGGGGCGGCATTCGAGGTTTATCGAGTACTGGGCTACGGATTCCTGGAAAAAGTCTATCAACGGGCCATGCAGGTAGAGTTACAATTACGAGGTGTGAGAGCAGAATTAGAGAGCACAATCAAAGTTCATTTCAAAGACTCGCTAGTAGGCATATATTGTGCCGACCTCTTTGTCGAAGATTGCGTCATTGTGGAACTTAAAGTTGCCAAAACCTATCATCCAGAAGATGAGCCGCAACTTTTGAACGAGTTGAAGGCAACAGGCATCAAAGTCGGAATGTTAATCAACTTTGGACGAACTCAAGTCGAATTCAAACGAATGGTGTTTTAATTCCTCACACTCTCCCCAATCCGTGTTTCATCCGTGTTCAATCCGTGGCTAATTTTCCTATACCAGCAAGCCCTTACGTCTTTGCGGTCGTACTTCATTCCTGTCACAAACGTGATAGACTCGCATCATGCCTGCACATCACAGCTTGATTCTAGGGGTCGACGGCGGTGGCACCAAGACCGACGCTTGCCTCGCGCAAGTCGATCCCGCTGGCCAGGAAAAGATACTCGGCCGGAGTCAAGCGGGCTCATCGAATGTCAAAGCCGTGGGCGCGGACAAAGCGCTTGCCAATCTTCTGGATGCCGTTCAGCAGGCGTGGATTGCTGCTCATCTCCCACGAGATTGTGTTGCGAGCGCCGTGTTTGGACTCTCCGGTGCCGGCCGACCTGAAACCCAGCAACTCATCCAAGATTGGGCGCACGAAAATAACATCGCCGAGCTCGTGCGCGTGGTCCATGATGCGCTGCCGGTTTTGATCGCGGGCACGCCCGACGGACATGGCGTAGCGCTGATTGCCGGCACGGGCGCGGTCGCCTTTGCCGCGGATCAGCAAAACAAGACCGCCGTGGCCGGTGGTTGGGGCTACTGGTTTGGCGATGAAGGCAGCGCATTTTGGCTTGGCCAAGCCGCCGCCCGGGCGGTTTCCCAAGCGACTGATGGACGTTCGCCCCCCACGCTCCTCACGCAAAAAATTCTCGATCGCCTGGGAATTGCCGACCCGCGCGAACTCTTGACGGCACTCGCGCGAGAGGGCGATGTCCGCTCGGCACTCGCTGGGTTGGCGAATATAGTGACTTCTTGCGCGGAGCAGGGAGACGCGGTTGCTCAAGAGATTGCTTTAGAGGCCGCCCGGCAGCTCGCGGCGCTGGTGATTTCGGCGGCCGACCAGCTCCATCTTGGCCAAGTTTTTGCGTTAGCACTGGCAGGGGGCGTGCTTTTTAACAGCCCCATGATTCATTCAGCGTTAATTGAGCAACTGAGCGAGCAGAGCATCGACCCCTCCTCGGTGACCCTTGTCAGCGAACCCGTGCTAGGGTGCGTACGCTTGGCTGCGCGAGAAATCGCCAAAATAGTAGCCACGGATTGAACACGGATGAAACACGGATTGGGAAGTAGTTGTATGTTCAATATTCTAACATTCGTTTGAATTCGATTTGAATTCATCCGTGTTTCATCCGGGTTTATTCCGTGGCTCTTCTTAATACGACCGTTATCCGAACTGAGTGGTCACGCCGCCGCAGACTGGCTTTTCGCAGCCCGTGGTTTCGGGAACCGTCAGGGGGAGTTTTTCCAGGTGCCGCACCGCGAGCCAGGCAAAACATTCCGCTTCCAAGGTGTCGGGATTGAGATTCCGCTCGCGGACATTGCGGATTTTGCCAAATCGCTCGGAAAGCATCCGCATGATGACGGGGTGATGCACGCCGCCCCCCGTGACCCACATTTGCTTGGGCATGGCCGGCAGTTTTTTCACCGCTCGATAGACGGCCTCGGCCGTGACGGCACACAAAGTCGCCGCGCCATCTTCAATACTCAGGCCCGAAACATCGACGTGATCGAAGTCGTAGCGATCCGCCGACTTGGGCAGAGGCTGCGAAAAAAAGGGCGTCTCGAATGCCGATTCGAGAATTTCTTCGTCGACCTCGCCGGCGAGCGCCAACTGGCCATCGCGATCATGCGGCAAGTCAGCCATGGTCTGTGCCCATTCGTCGATCAAGCCACAACCGGGGCCCGTGTCGCCGGCAATGATCTCATTCTTTTCACCCAGCCAAGTGACGTTCGCGACGCCGCCCAAATTCAGCACGAGCGTGGGGTGCGGATCGTCGGCAAAGAGCGCTTGATGGAACATCGCCACCAGCGGGGCGCCTTGGCC
>JBGTMM010000009.1:0-2485 GCA_041743635.1 Bythopirellula sp. | reverse complement strand
CCTGGGGCCACCTTAATCACAACGCCGCGACCGCTGGTCGCGCTTGAGAGCGCGACCAGCGGTCGCGGCTTTTTAATCATCATGGCGATCACTCGTGCCGACGTGGAAAATGTCTCACTGCTTGCGCGGCTCCAACTCAGTGATGCGGAACTTGATCGGCTCGCCGGAGAATTGGCCACGATTGTCAGTTACGTGGATCAACTCGCCGAAGTCGATACGGAGGGCGTCGAACCGATGGCCCATGCCGTGGAAGTTCAAAACGTGTTCGCTGCCGATGAAGTCCGTCCTAGTTTGCCGCGCGAGGCGGCCTTGTCGAACGCTCCGCGGCACAATGACCGCGGCTATCTTGTTCCCCCCGTACTAGGTGAATGAAATTTATTTGCTTGGATTTTCGCAATGTCGCTCGTCGAGATTTCGGCCACCGAACAACTGGAGCGACTCTCCAGAGGCGACATCACCGCCGTTGAATTGACCCAAGCCTATCTGGACCGCATCGACGCGGTTGAGTCCAAAGTCGGTGCCTTCCTCCGTGTTGAAGGAGAAGCTGCTCTCGCTCAGGCCGCCGACATCGATGCACGGCGTAAAAGCGGCAAACCCCTCGGCAAATTGGCTGGCCTGCCGGTCGCCGTGAAAGACGTGCTCTGCGACCGGGCGACACTCACCACTTGCGCGTCGCGAATGCTGGAGAATTTCCGTGCGCCATACGACTCAACCGTCGTGGCGAAACTCAAGGCCGCCGACGCGGTGCTGATTGGCCGCACCAACATGGACGAATTCGCAATGGGGGGCTCGACCGAAAATTCCGCGTTCCAACTCACGCGGAATCCCTGGGATTTGGAGCGCACTCCCGGCGGATCGAGCGGGGGTGCCGCGGCCTGCGTGGCGGCCGATATGGCCCCACTTTCCATCGGCACCGACACCGGCGGTTCCATCCGCCAACCTGCCGGACTGTGTGGCATCGTAGGCTTAAAGCCAACTTATGGCCGCGTGAGCCGTTTTGGCTTGGTGGCCTTCGCCAGCAGTCTCGATCAAGTCGGACCGCTTTCTCGCACGACGCAAGATGCCGCCCTATTGTTGGAAACGATCGCGGGGCACGACCCGCAAGATTCCACGTCACTCGATAAGGCCGTTCCGGAATTCTCGAAAACCGTCACCCAACCACTCAGGGGTTTGCGACTCGGACTGGTTCGCGAACATTTTGCCGAGGGCCTTCACGCCGAGGTCGAAGCGGCCGTTCGTGAAGCGGTGAAGGTGTACGAATCGCTGGGGGCCACGGTCAAAGAAGTTTCGCTTCCCAACAGCAAATACGCGGTGGCCACATATTATGTGATCGCGCCCTGCGAAGCGTCGAGCAACTTAGCCCGCTACGATGGCGTACACTATGGCCATCGCACCGATGAAAAGGCGATGCTCGCGGAGCTCGCCGCCGAGCGCAAAGAGTTGGAAGCCGTCGGAAATCAAACCGCTTTAGGGCGCCTCGATTCCACGCTGGTTCGCATGTATCGCCGCTCGCGCTCCGAGGGGTTCGGCCCCGAAGTGAAGCGCCGAATTATGCTCGGCACCTACGCCCTGAGCGCCGGATATTACGACGCCTATTACCTCAAGGCATTAAAAGTCCGGCGGCTGATTCGCCAGGATTTCGACGCCGCGTTCCGTGAAGTCGATATGATTGCCGGACCTGTTACCGCGCAAACCGCTTTCAAAATCGGTGAGATGGTCGACGATCCGTTGGCGATGTACTTGGTGGACCTGTACACGGTCAGTGCGAATCTCGCGGGAATTCCCGGCATCAGTTTACCCTGTGGTTTCAGCAAAGCGGGCCTGCCCATCGGCCTGCAATTGATGGCTCCTCCGCTCGCCGAAGAATCGCTGCTGCGGGCAGCCCACATGTTTGAAAGCGGCATCGAATGGCACCACCGCCGACCAAAGATTTAACCACGAATCTGCACGAATCACACGAATAAAAAAAGGAAAGTCTCATATTCTATTCGTGTGATTCGTTTTATTCGTGGTAAAAAAAACTAATTATGTCGAAGCCTTACACCACCATCATCGGCCTTGAAGTCCACGTGCAGCTTGCCACCAAGAGCAAGTTGTTCTGTCGCTGCAGCACGCAATTCGGCGCGGAGCCCAACACGCAAACTTGCCCGGTGTGCATCGGCCTGCCGGGGACCTTGCCGGTGATGAACCGCGAGGCCTACGACCTCGCCCTCAAGACGGCGCTCGCCATCAACTGCCAGATTCCCAGATTCACCAAGTGGGATCGCAAGCAGTATTACTATCCCGACCTGCCCAAGGGTTATCAGATCAGCCAATACGATCTGCCGATGTCGTCGGAAGGATATCTGGAAATTTCCGACGAAAAGGGTACCTTCGCGCCGAAACAAGTGCGGATCACGCGGGCCCACTTGGAAGAGGACGCGGGCAAAAGCGTCCATGATGAAGTCGCGCATCAAGCCGACAGCGAAATCGACCTCAATCGCAC
>JBGTMM010000008.1:0-6784 GCA_041743635.1 Bythopirellula sp. | reverse complement strand
TAATTTTTTTGTTTGCGCCTTCGCGCCTTTGCGAGAGTCCTTCCGAGCGAGACACCATAACCGGATGCCCACGAATCGCCGCACAATAATCGCTTGGATGCTGCTCTTAAGTGCGGGTGCGGGAATCGCTTGGTCGCTTGTGGGGAGCGACTTGCCGAAGGCTGATTTTACCTTCGTCAACCCGAGCGAAGTCAAGAGCGTCGATCCCGCCCTGATCACGGGTCAGCCCGAGGGCCGCGTTGCCAGCGCGCTCTTTGAAGGCTTGCTGCGTTATCACCCGGAAACACTCGATCCCATACCTGGGGTCGCCGAGCGCTGGGAAATTTCCGACGACGGACTCGTTTACACCTTTCACTTGCGGAAGAACGCAAAATGGTCGGACGGCACTCCGCTCTCAGCTCACGATTTTCATTACTCCACGCGCCGGTTTCTCGATCCGCGCACGGCGGCCGAGTATGCCTATCAAGCGTGGTATCTCAAGCATGCACGGCGCTACAGCCAGGGCGGCAGCGGTATTGAGCCGGGCGATGCGGTGGAGATTGAGCTCAACCTGCCAGTTGATGCGGTGAATACGCGCCGCGGGGAAGTGTTGCGCGGCAAGTTGAATCGCATTGAAGATCGCGGCCCAGACAAGAAAAACACAGACGAGCGCACCTTCGTCGTGCAACTCAGTGATGAAGAAGTCGCGTTCTGTCCCACCGACGATAAGACCGCTGCGACGAGCGCGCCTCCGGAGAATTGCCGTTGGTGTCGGCAGGTGCTGCTGGATTTTCGGGAGGTGGGTTACGATGTGGTCGACGACCACACGCTGCGGCTCACGCTCTCCCATCCGACGCCCTATTTTCTGAGTCTGCTCGCCTTTTACCCGTTTAGTCCCGTCAACCAAGCGTGTCTCGAAAAGCATGGCGCGCCGACTTGGACCGATGATGAAAACATCGTGACGAACGGGCCGTATAAAATGGAGTTTCGCCGCATCCGCGATCGGATTCGCCTCAGGAAGAATGAGCACCATTGGGATCGCGACAATGTGAAACTCGACGTGATTGACGTGCTCTCGATTGAGTCGATCACCACGGGGCTCAATTTGTTCATGACCGGCGAGGTCGATTGGATTACCGAAGTGCCGCCCCCCGCGATGCGGGTGTTGCTCAAAGAAAAACCGCCCCGCGATGACCTCAATCCGCAGCCGTTTCTGTCCAGTTACTTTTTCTATTTCAACACGAAGCGCAAACCCCTCGACGACGTGCGGGTGCGAAAGGCCCTCTCGCTCGCGCTCAATCGTGAAGAGATCACCAAGCGACTGCTCCCCGCGGGGGAGCTGCCAAGCTACAGCCTCGTGCCGCCAGGAATACCGGGCTACGTGCAGCAGAAATGTGCCCCCGAGGATCCCGACGAAGCGCGGCGTCTGCTGGCTGACGCGGGTTATCCCGAGGGACGCGGCTTTCCGCGGATCGATATTTTGTACAACTCGCATGAGTCGCACCAAGCGATTGCCGAGTTGATGCGCAAACAGTGGCAGCGCGAGCTGGGCATCTCGGTGCGCACGCGCAATGAGGAGTGGGCTTCGTATCTGGCCAGCTTGCAGCAACAGCAATACAATATCGCACGACGCGGATGGATCGCCGACTACAACGACCCGAATACCTTTATCGATATGTTTCTCTCCGATGGCGAGCAGAATAATACTGGCTGGAAGAACGCCGAATACGACCAACTCGTGAAAGATGCACGTAGCGAACTCGACCCCGACAAGCGCTTTCGTATGCTGGAACAAGCAGAGCGGATTCTCATGGACGAGTTGCCGATTCTGCCGCTCTATTCCTACGTCTCCAAGAATATGGTGAAGCCCCATGTGCGCGGCTTCTACAACAACTCCCGCGACGACCATGCCGTGTGGTCCTTATGGATCGACCCCGATCACAAAGGCCCCAACGAATTTCTGCGAGGTCGGCCATGATCGGTTTCATGTTCCGACGGCTCTTGTGGATGGCGGTTACGCTATGGGTCGTGTTTACGATTTCATTTTTCTTGATGCGCAGCGTTCCCGGCGGGCCGTTTGACCGCGAACGCGCCTTGGAACCGGAGATCAAGAAGAACATCGAAAAACGTTACAATCTCGACAAGCCGCTGGTCCAGCAATATTTCATTGAACTCGGGAACGTTTGTCGCGGCGATTTGGGCTACAGCTTCCGGCTCGGCGACTACACCGTCAATCAAGTGATCGCCGAGGGGTTGCCAATTTCGGTGGCGCTCGGCGTGCTCGCGCTGATTTTTGCCACGACTTTCGGACTGGTGGCCGGTGTGACATCGGCCGTGTTTCGCGGCAGTTGGGGCGACGTGACGTTGATGCTGATTGCCACGTTGGGGATTGCGCTTCCTAACTTCGTGATCGCGGGAATTTGCATTATTTTGTTCGTGTTCTTGATCCCCATTTTTCCTGCGGCGGGTTGGGGCGACTTCGATCAACTGTTGCTCCCCGCGTTTTGCCTCGGTGCCCCCTACGCCGCGTATGTCGCACGCATCGCGCGGACCAGCATGCTCGACGTCCTGTCACAAGATCACATCCGCACGGCTAGGGCCAAAGGGGTCGGCCCCGTGCGCGTGGTAATCGTGCATGCCCTGAGAGGAGCGCTGCTACCGGTTGTATCCTTCTTGGGACCGGCCGTTGCGGGGATTCTCACCGGTTCGCTGGTGGTGGAGCAAATCTTCGCGATCCCCGGCCTCGGTTCACATTTTGTGCAGGCCGCCTTGCAGCGCGATTACACGCTCGCGATGGGACTGGTGCTGCTCTACACCGTGCTCTTGTACGTGATGAATTGGATTGTGGATTTATCGTACGCCGTGCTCGACCCGCGGGTGGAGTTGAGTTAGCAGCATGTTGAGTGACGTCGTCAAATCGATTGAAGCCTCCGCTCCATCGCGGCACGCGACCAAGGGGATGTCGCTCTCGCAGGATGCCTGGCGACGGCTACGGAAAAATCGGGTGGCCATGTTGTCGCTCGCCGTGCTGGTGCTGATCTGCCTCTTAGCATTTCTTACGCCGCTCTTGCCGTTACAAGCGCCTGATTTCGCTCAAACCGAATTGCAATACTCCGAACCGCTGTTGTCGCCGTTTTGGCTGCACACTTTCAAACTGGATGAACAGAGAATCGCCCGCACTCCGGAGCTTGTTGCCAAGCTGCAAGGTGAATTGGGCACTCTCGAAAAAGACTTCGCCGCCGCGCGAGAAAAGTCGGACGAAGAATACCACGCGACTCGTGACGCTTTGCGGCGCAGAGAAGCCGAGATTCAAGACACAATCCAAGCCCCCTATCGCAAGTTGGGTTTTCCCAATCTCGGCGGGCTGAGCCGCTGGATGGTTCGCACCCGCGCCGCTTTGTTTGGCGAACGGAGCATCAATTCGCTGTGCGGCCGCGACGTGTTGGGCCGCGATACGTTGTCGCGACTCTTTTGGGGAGCACGAATTTCGCTCTTGGTGGGCCTCGTGGCGACAATCGTGTCGCTCGTGATCGGCGTGACCTACGGCGCGGTTTCCGGCTACTGTGGCGGCTGGATCGACGACGCCATGATGCGCTTCGTCGACGTGCTCTACTCCGTGCCGTTTATTTTCGTGGTGATTTTTCTGCTTACGATTCTGGGGGAAGAACGGATCGCCGACGAGCTCGCCTATTGGGGAATCGACCGCATCACGGTGTTTTTCATAGTCGTGGGGGCGATCTATTGGCTCACCATGGCTCGCGTGGTGCGCGGACAGGTGATGTCACTCAAGCATGAGTTGTTCGTCGAGGCGGCCCGGTCGCTGGGGGCTAGTCAAACTCGCATCATTTTTTTGCACCTCATGCCGAATCTGCTGAGCGTGGTGCTGGTGTATCTCACGCTCACGATCCCCCGCGTGATGCTGTTCGAGGCGTTTTTGTCGTTCCTGGGACTGGGAGTGGAACCGCCCGACGTGTCGTGGGGCTTGTTAGCGAACGAAGGAATCAAAGTTATCACGCCGGTGAAGATTTATTGGTGGCTGATCCTGTTCCCCAGCATCGCCCTGGGCAGCACACTGCTGGCGCTGAATTTCCTCGGCGACGGCGTGCGCGACGCCCTCGACCCGCGGCTGCGAGATGGGTAATAGCCATTGTCAAACTAGGCAATCTTTCAATTGCCAGATTTCCCGTATTTTTCGACCAACCCTTTGACGACTTGCTCGCATCGGCTATATTCCCAAACATACATCTGACTGCACTTTTTTATTGAGCCGTTTCGAGATTTATCCGCTCGAAACGGCTCTTTATTTTTGGCGCGGCACTTCCCTTCGTTCTCACATAGCCGGACCGCCACGCGGTCCGGGCTATCCCGGAGTGCGTGGCACTCCGGCTAAGACTACGCGTTACGCCATCCTTTGGCCGCGAGTTCCTGTAGCTGTGGCGCAATCGCCCGCATGGCTCGCGCCCGATGACTTAAGGCAGTTTTTACGTGAGGCCCGAGTTCACCAAACGTCTGATGGTACTCGCGCACTTCAAACAGCGGGTCGTAGCCGAAGCCGTTCTCGCCTGAGGGCGTGTTGCGAATTCTGCCGCCACATTCGCCAGAACTTTCCGCGCGGATCGCGCCCGTGGGATCGGCCAGTGCGACGTGGCAATAATATCGCGCATCGCGCTTGTCCCACGGCACGTTGACGAGCTGCGTGAGCAGCTTGGCGTTGTTGTCGTCGTCGCCACCCGTACCGGCATACCGCGCTGAATAAATCCCCGGGGCACCGCCAAGAGCTGCTACTTCCAGCCCGCTATCGTCGGCCAGCACCCACGCTCGCAACTGTTGGGCCTGCTTGCTCGCCTTCAACCGAGCATTGGCCGCGAAGGAATCACCGTCCTCGGCCACGTCGAGCGCATTCGGAAAATCTCGAAGCGTGCGAATTTCAAAACCATACGGTCCGATCAATTCCGCTAACTCGCGGCCTTTGTGGTCGTTGGTCGTGCCGATGACAAGTTGATGCTTCATGCCTGGCGTTATAGCGGCTCGTCCGCTAAGCCGCCAGCGGCCGCTCGCGGCTTATCGAACCGGTTTTTCAATTCCGCGCGTACGTGGAACTGATCGACTTTTTGGGCACGTAAACCGGCTCGGGAATGATATCGAACGGCAACCCCACGAACCGTTTGGGATGCAACCCAGCAAAAGCCTCGCCGCGACCTTGAGAAAACAGATTGCTGAACCGCTGTTTCTGCAATTCTTCCAACTGTTTGTCCTGATCGGCTGGCCGCTCGAACACATTATTCGGAGTTGCCGCCCCGAAAGTATTCACAATCGTTTGCGCGTCGCGGCTGGTGAGCGCCACCCGGCCGTCCTCGAATTGCTGGCCTTCGTCAAAAGAGCCAATGGTCACATAACTCTCGTGCCGGTCGTGAAACTCATAGGCCTCCCAACCTTTCTCGCGCAAGGCCGCCGCCATCAGGTGAGCATTCTTCGCCGCTTCAATCAGTGGGTCTCGTTCCTTGGCTTTCCGCGTTCGTGTGGAGAGTTTTTCCTCGCCCGTTTGGAACATCACCCGACCACGGAAAGTGGCCACGCGAATCGAATATTTGCCTGGGCATTTCATGAGCGAATACTCAAGCCCCTCGTTCCATTTGGCGATCTCCGCCTCGACCCCTTGCGGGACAAAATATTCCTTGGGCAGCATCGGATTCCGCGTGAGGAACGCATGTCCCATCGGGCCGCGCTTTTTGTTGGGATTGATCTTCTCGCGGACCAAGTTTTGAAACTCCCTGATCCCCGCCAGACTTTGGGTATTCTCTTCGCCCTGTTCAATCGTCAATGTGTCGGGCGTGATTCCCTTGATTTCTTTGAGTAGCTTTTGCGCTGCGGCATCATCAATCGTGGGAAACTCCCCCACCAGCACGGCATGTTCCACCACGCTGTTGCCCCGATTGTATTTTCGCCTCACCGGGGCTCCATTGTTGTCGATGCCTCGACCGGGATTCGTATTTTCCATTTCAAACGTCATGCCGTAGTAATACGCGGGGAGATGGAACTTGCTACGGAGCTCTTGCACCAATTCTCGCGCCTGAGATTCGCCTTCCTCACCACTAAACGAGCTCGCCATCACAAGCCACGGCCCATTGGTTTCGCTTAGCACATATTCTTGGTGGGGATCGGCGCTTATTGACTTGCGTGGAATAAGTTGCTCCCACAATGGCGGCGCGGCCAACGACAACGAAGCCAGAGGGACCAATGTGACCGCCAGGATGATGAGGCCCCAATTGAAGTTGTTATGAGTCGTGCAGGGCATGGATCGGAATTCTCCTCAGAAAACGAGAACAACCTCGTTCAGTCATTAAGTCGGGGTGCGGAAAATAACAGACCAGCCCGTAATGTTCCAGTCCGATCCCCCGGCCAAGGATCTCTCGTAGAAACAGCGAAATCAGACCGTTTTTTCGCCGTCACGTGGTTTTCCCCGCAAGATGTGCTAGCCCCCGGCGAACAACAGCGGAATTCGCCGTATAATCAAACTGAGCCTCCGGGCGATCAACAACTGTCATCATGTGAAATTTTCGTCGCGGCGTTCCAACCGCGTCCGTTACCAGAGAGGGAACCCTATGCGTCATTCTTTTTTTTCGTTTGCTTTTTTTGTCACTTTGCTAACAGTGGGACAATGCTTGGCACCTTTGTCTGCCACAGAGGCCACTGCCGAAAAGGTCACTGCCGAAAAGGCAAAAGCAGAATCAACGTCGTCTAAAAACGGCAAGAGCGATAAAAATTCCGCGGATAAGAAATTAGACGAGAAGCAGGAAGACAAGGA
>JBGTMM010000007.1:0-3728 GCA_041743635.1 Bythopirellula sp. | reverse complement strand
CGTGGCGGGGGTACCGGATCCATTTACTGGGCCCGCGTTGAACTGTCCGATCACGGTCACAAGAGCCGTCCTTGGATCGATCCTTACAAATGTGCCGGCGGTTTCGGCAGGATTGTTGCCCGACGAACCATAGAGCACTTTAGTTACCGGATGAAAAGCGAGACCCGTGATAGGGTAATTCGTGCCTATCGCGTCGTTGAGTGGACCGACATCCTTGATGACGGCGCCTGTCGAGGCGTCGATAATATAGAGTTCCCCTGGCCCGCCGGAGGCAGTGGCTCCATAGAGGACGCGCGCTTCGGCTCGTTCCGCCAACGAAAAGAGGCTTAAGAGGCAAACAAGCAAACTTAATGTCTTCATGAGCGACTCCCCAAAGTTGTGTAGCGATGTTCATCTACCCGAAGTTATACGGTATATGACAGGCGCGACCTGTCAAGCAAGGGGAACTAGAAAATCAAGTATGCCTGGCGTTGTCACCATTTCCGCGCAAGGCAATCTTGGCTTTGCGCAGGATTTATTTGTTCGTCAATTTAGGCTGGCCGTCTGAAACGGACCGAGACGGGAGTGAATCGCCTTTGAAAGAAGTTCTTTCTTTCGGTTTTCGGCGCGCGGCTTGCATATGGCTTCGCGACTCCGTGTGTGCGATAAAAGCACCACAGCCAGTTTCAAAAAACCGGGGCTAGCGCCCCACGGCTAATAAATCAGCCGGAACGCGCTAGCGTCCGGTTCATTCGGGAACGGAGCTTCTGCGGTAAAGGTTTGAAGGGACATCGATGCACACCGCGCGTAGTGCTCAAAAGCGGCTTATTCACCAGGGATCGAGCACCTCAGTGCGATGTGCTCTGTTTGCTATTGCGCTATCGTTCGCTGGGTGTGGCGGCGGACCGTCCGCGCTCAATCCGGCTGGTCATGAGGCAGAATCCATCGCCGATCTATTTTGGGTCATGACTGTTGGGGCCTTTCTGATTTGGGCCGCAATGCTCTGCCTCACATATTACGCGGTGCGATCCCCGTCGGAATCGTTCAGCCGCCGACGAGCTCGACTGATGATCGTGGGCGGAGGAGCGGTCGTGCCAACTATCGTACTGAGTGTGTTGCTTATAGGCGGATTGTCTATGCTGGCGAGGCTTGTGACGCGTGCCCCCCAGGGCAGTCGGATCGTGTCCGTTGCGGGCGAAATGTGGTGGTGGCGCGTGCGCTACGAAACACCGGGCGGCGAGCCGATCGTCCTCGCCAATGAAATCCACTTGCCAATTGGGGAACCGGTGCAGTTTCAGCTCGAAAGCGACAATGTCATCCATTCATTTTGGGTTCCCGCATTGGGCGGCAAAATGGACATGATTCCAGGCCGAATGACTCGGCTGGCGCTGACCCCGCTGCGGACCGGCGTCTTCGGTGGAGTATGCGCCGAGTTCTGCGGCACATCTCACGCGCTGATGAAATTTGACGTCGTTGTCGAGGAGCAAGAGCAGTTCAACCGCTGGCTCGCTCATCAAGCGCGACCGGCGGAATTGCCCACGGATGCCGTTGCGTCACGCGGCCAGGAAGTTTTCCTCGCCAACGGTTGCCATTCATGCCATACGGTGCGCGGAACCGCCGCGGCCGGCGTGGTAGGCCCCGACCTGACGCATGTGGGCAGCCGCTTGAGCATTGCCGCGGGCACATTGCCAGCCGACCCCGCAGGCTTTCAGCGCTGGATCGCCGGGACTGATGAGGTCAAGCCCGAAGCGAAGATGCCCAGGTTCGACATGCTCTCAGAAAAAGATTTGCGGGCACTCGCCGTTTATATGGAAGGGCTTCAATGAGTGAAGATCGAGAAATCCGCGCGGCGAGACAACGCGACGTGAAGCCGCTCGCTGAGGCTCCGTCGGAAGAAGTCCGTCGGGCACAAGAAGGGCGGTTGCTCGAGGCGTGGAAAATGCCCGTAGGATGGCGCTACTGGTCGGCCGTCAACAACTCAGAAGTTGGCCTGTGGTACACGGCGGTGGCGTTTCTTTTTTTCCTGTTTGCCGGAGTGCTCGCTCTTCTGATGCGGATCCAGCTCGCGGTGCCGGAAAACGATTTTCTCACAGCGGATACTTACAACCAGATTTTCACGCTGCATGGTTCGGTGATGATGTTTTTGTTCGCGATACCGATGTTCGAGGCGGCCGCCGTGATCCTGCTCCCGCAGATGCTCGGAGCCCGCGACCTGCCGTTTCCGCGCTTGTCGGCGTTTGGGTTCTGGTGTTTTCTTATCGGAGGAATCTTTCTTTGCGGTTCCATCTTTTTCGATGCGGCGCCGCGCGGCGGTTGGTTCATGTATCCGCCGCTGACGAGCGCCTATCAGCCGGGAATTGGCGCGGATATCTGGCTGCTGGGGTTTTCATTCATCGAAGTCGCCGCCATCGCCGCCGCGGTGGAGATGATCGTGGGGACGCTCAAATGTCGGCCGCCGGGAATGCGCATCAATATGATCCCCCTCTACGCTTGGTACGTGTTGGTGGCGGCGGCGATGATCCTGTTTGCTTTTCCGCCGCTGATCGTGGGAAGCCTGCTTTTGGAAGTCGAACGGGCATTCCACTGGCCGTTCTTCGACGCGACCCGCGGCGGCGATCCGCTGTTGTGGCAACATCTGTTCTGGCTCTTCGGACATCCCGAGGTCTACATCATTTTTCTTCCCTCAGTGGCCCTGATCGCGATGATTGTACCAACGTTCGCGCGGACGCCGCTGGTGGGATATACGTGGATTGTGCTGGCGGCGGTGGGAACGGGCTTTCTCAGTTTCGGATTGTGGGTCCACCACATGTTCACGACGGGATTGCCGGGAATCTCGCTCGGGTTGTTCTCGGCCGCATCTCAAGCCGTGGCCATCCCGACCGGCGTGCAAATTTTTTGCTTCATTGCGACGCTTGCGGCGGGCCGCGTGACGAACTCCGTGCCGATGCTTTTTTCGCTCGGCAGCCTGGCGATCTTTGTCCTAGGCGGATTGACGGGAGTCATGGTCGCCTTGGTGCCGTTCGACTTTCAGGCGCATGATAGCTTCTTCATAGTCGCTCACCTGCACTATGTGCTGATCGGCGGGTCCATCTTTCCCATCATCGCCGGATTTTATTACTTTTATCCGCTGGTACGGGCTAAAAAACTCTCCGACCGGCTAGGCAAAATTGCTTTTTGGCTAATGTTTATCGGTTTTAATGTTTCTTTCATGCCCATGCATCTGAGCGGGCTGCGTGGCATGCCGCGCCGGGTATTCACATATTCAGCCGACTCGGGCCTCGAGATTCTCAACCTCACATCGACCATTGGGGCGTTCATACTGGCGGCGGGAATTGCCGTCGTTGTTTGGGATCTCATACGCCCAAAAGGCCGACAACCTTTTTCAGAACGAAATCCGTGGGGCGCGGGCACACTCGAATGGCTTCAGGAAATGCCCAGCAAGCCCTGGGGCGTTCGCTCGATCCCAGAGATCGATGGCCGCTATCCGCTGTGGGACGATCCGAACTTTGTGCGCGACGTGGACGAGGGTCGATACTATCTGCCCGATGCCGAAGAGGGGCTGCGCGAGACGATTATCACCTCGGCCATTGATGCCGAGCCGCAACAATGTTTGCGGCTAAGCGGTCCGTCTTTCATCACAATGATCGCCGCTATTACGACTGGCGGTTTCTTCATCTTCGGCACCTACCATCTCTGGTGGCTGGCGCTGGCGAGCCTTGTCCTGGCGATCGGCGTTTTTTGTTATTGGC
>JBGTMM010000006.1:0-12126 GCA_041743635.1 Bythopirellula sp. | reverse complement strand
GGAACACACAAATGTGAATTGCTCTATTGATGATTGCGCGATGAAAGAACCCGAGCAATGCTAGCAACGTTCTAGAATTATCGAGTCCGGCAGGTCCTGCACAGCTCATTCGTGGCGCAAAGATCAATAAATGCTACTTCGCTGAAGACGTTGACGACGTGTCGGCTCAAACGTCAGGCGATACCGAGCTGAAATCACATTGCCGTTGATGGAGACAACAGCTTGGTTGGTACGCTTGTGAAGGACATACTTGGAAGACATGTGGAACAAACGTGGCACGCGCGGAATTCTAATCATAAAAGCCAAACAGGGTAGTGCCAGTAAGATACCCTTTAGCAGACCCTTTTCGACTGCAAATGAGCCGCACTACCAAGTACTGACAGGTAACCTAAGGTGAGGTTTCAGTAATGCTTTATAAAAGTGGCGGGGGCCGGATTCGAACCGACGACCTCGAGGTTATGAGCCTCGCGAGCTACCTGGCTGCTCCACCCCGCGACAATGAGATTTGTTATCCTAGCATCACAACACCGGCAGGGGAAGTGGCACTTTCCGCCGGTTTCACGGGAGGCACTGCGGTAGGTCTCCTCACTATCGGCAACTCGAACCGATGAGGCTCTCGTTGGGCAGCAGCTGGGTGACCAGATTTCCTAAGCCGTACTAGCGTCACAAACGATTCCTCACAGTCCAACTTGTCGGAATTGAGCCCGGGTTTCTTTCGTTGGCTTTCCGATGGAAATATGTGTCAATAGTTTAGCGACGAGCTGACCCATTATCGTTCAGGATCAACGTTTCCTTGCCCCGTCTCTGGGTGACTCGTAGACTGAATTGAGCGTTGTTTCTCGGCTTTTAGCGGGGGAGGTTCACCGCTAAGGGACGGAGTGGTTTTCATGGCGAGTTCGGAGTTGCATGTAGGCATCGGCGACGATCTGCTGAAGATCGATACTGATCCGCTTGTGCGCGTAGCTGTGCCGCCACTTTTGCCTCCGCTGCCACCGGAGGCGCCTGCTACGCCGGTCGCCGCGGCGACCTCGCCTGAGAGGATTAATAATGATAAGCTGCCCGCGCTACCGTCATTGAGCGATTTAGTTGAAGAGTCGCCGCCCTGGTTGGTGAGCGCGTTGTTTCACATGCTAATCGTCATCATCTTAGGCCTTATTGTCATTAAGCCGAATCTGCCTGAGGGCTTTCTGTTGCAATTTGATACGGTTAACTCTGAGATTCCGATCGAGGGTGAACTGGACTTGCCGGTGGGAGTTCCCGATGGGGAGATGAGTGCCTCACTGGAGCCCCAGGCGAATCTTGATGTGACGGAAACCAGTACCGAAGCGCTGACCGCGACTGATCCGCTGTTGCCGCTTGATTCGCTCACGGGCGAAGTCGAGCCGATTCGCTTGGCACTTTCGGGACGCGAGGCGGGCATGCAGCAGGCGCTGCTCGGGGCGTACGGCGGCACCGGGGGCACACAGCGATCCGTGATGGAAGCTCTCAAATGGCTCGCCAGGAATCAGGGTCGTCAAGGTCTCTGGAGTTTGCAGGGGCCTTATGCTGATGGGGCCACGAATGAAAATTTTGAAGCCGCCACGGCCATGGCGTTGATTGCCTTTCAAGGGGCTGGCTACACGCCGCTCAGCGACAAGAAGGGGCCGTTCACCGAGAATGTTGCGCGGGGTTGGACCGCGCTGCTCAACAAACAGGACGAGAGCGGCAACTTTTTTCAAACGGGGCAGGGGACCGCGCAGCTTTATACCCAAGCCTTCTGTGCGATCGCGATTTGCGAACTCTACGGCATGACCCGCGATGAGCGGTATCGCGAGCCGGCACAGCGGGCGATTGACTATTGCGTGAGCGTGCAAGCTCCCGAAGGGGGCTGGAAGTATTTTCCGGGCTCGGGCAGCGATTTGTCGGTGACGGGATGGTTTGTGATGGCGCTGCAAAGCGCCCGCATGGCGGGCCTGACGGTGCCGAGCAAAACATTGTTGGAAGTCAACAAATTTCTGGATTCGGTGAGCCACGAATACGGCAGTTTCTATTCGTATCAAGATGGCAGTCCGCCATCAAAAAGCATGACGGCCGAGGGATTGCTGTGCCGGCAATATCTTGGTTGGCAACGCGATGACGACCGATTGGTGCGAGGTGCTAACTACCTGCTGGATAAGTTGCCAGATTGGAGCCGCAGCGACCGCGATGCTTATTATTGGTATTACGCCACGCAAGTTTGTCATCACATGGAGGGGAAGCACTGGCAGGCTTGGAACAAAGTGATGCGTGACCTCGTTCCCAAGATGCAAGTGAAAGAAGGACGCGAGCGAGGGAGTTGGGATCCCGAGGGCTTCCGCTGGGACAGCGAAGGGGGGCGGCTCTTCATCACTTGCCTCTCGACCTACATGCTGGAAGTTTATTACCGACATCTGCCGATCTACCAGCAGGGCCTCATCGGCGGGTTATAATCCAGGGCGGGCCAGAAGCGTAAGCGCCTGGAACTCAGTGGAGCAAACGCTTTGCCGCGAATCTGTCCATTTCCAAGCGAGTAGTTATACTACCGAGGAACTGGTTTATTGGGTTGTCGATTAGAAAGTAGCCAGCCTAAAGCGAAGCAGAATCTGACATGCCGACGATCTCTAGATTCTTTGCGTTTTCATGAACTACAACGACCACTCACCTCCGCACTTTCATGCTCGCTACCAATACCAGGAGATTACAGTCGAGATCGAAACCGGGGTCGTGCAGGGGAACATGTCTCGGCGCGCCGTGAAAATGATTATTGAATGGATGGAACAACACAAAGCACAACTTTTGCGAAACTGGGAATTGGCAAGGAACAGAAGTCCGCTAGAGCAAATTTCGCCGCTGACTTAGGGAGGCAATTATGTTTTTGCATGTAACCGACATTCGTTATACCGAGGGATATAAGTTCGAGGTGACTTTCAATGACGGCACACTCAAGGAAGTAGATTTTGAACAAGAGCTCTATGGCGATGTGTTCGCGCCGTTAAAGGATCTGCAGGTATTTAGACAGGCTGCTCTCAACCAAGAAACATGCACGATAGAATGGCCCAACGGTGCCGATTTTGCACCTGAGTATCTCCACGAGATTGGTCAAGAAATAAGTCGAACGAAATAATCGCTCTCTTTATCAAAAATCGCGCACGATTTCGTCGTAGAAAGCCAGGAAGTCATCGGGCTTACCGCCTTCGCGGAATTCCATGGCGTCGCGAGGGTGCAAGTTCATTTGGCCCGCGATGTTGTAGGGGATACTGGGTCCCCAGTCGATCTGCTGCTTGAGCGGTAGGATGTGTTCTTGGATCAGCTTGATCACGGGCCGCAGCTTGAATTTCGGATTCCGTAAGAATCCCAACAGCAGTTCCATGTGACAGTTCCCCGCGCCGCGGCCGAGGCCAAACATCGTGGCGTCCACGCGGTTTGAGCCGAGGATGATCGCCTCGATCGTGTTGGCAAACGCAAGCTGCTGGTTGTTGTGAGCGTGGATGCCGATTTCCTTGCCGGTCCCCTCGAGCGCCGCGGCGTATTTTTTGTAGAGCCTGTCGATCTGCTCGCGGTAGAGATGGCCAAAGCTGTCGACGATGACCATCACTTGTGCAGGGGTGTTGCGAATCGCGGCGAGCACCGTGTCAATCTCGACATCTTCGATGTTCGAGACGGCCATCAGGTTGGCGCAGGTGTCGTAGCCGAGGTTGTGGCAGTGCTCGATCATCTGCACCGCCTCGGATACCTGATGGGCGTAAAAGGCCACGCGGATCATGTCGAGCACGCTTTCGTTGCGCGGCACAATCTGCTCGCGATAGTCGCTCTTGCCGGCGTCGGCCATTGCACACAGCTTTAAGCCGGTGCGCTCGAGGTCATGACCCGCGAAAACGCGATTGAGATCGGCCTCGTCACAGTGCCGCCAGGGGCCGTATTCGCTCTTGGGAAACGGCTTGGGTGAGTTCTTGTAACCCACTTCCATGGCATCAATGCCAGCTTCGAGGCAGGTGTCATAAACGGCGCGGACCGTCTCGTCGGTGAATTGATGCTTGTTGATCAGCCCGCCGTCGCGGATGGTGCAATCGAGCACTTTGAGTTCAGGACGGTAGGTGATCCAGGGTGCGGTCTCGGACATCGAATCTCCGGTTTTTCCGAGGCCAGAGGCCACGGCTATCTATCTTGAGATGTGGGTAATCCTACAAGTATAGTTCACCGGCTGGGGGCTTGCGACGGGCGGAAAGAGCTAAAAATGCTCGGCAAATTGTCATTCCGAAAGGAGCCCCCGCGACTTGAGGAATCTGGATTCGAGCTTCGCACGTTTTCTTTGCGTGTTGGTGCTACAGGCCAGATTCTTCAGTCGCCAAGGCTCCTTCAGAATGACATAAACGGTAATCTCTTGGGATGACAGAATTGGCATTCAAAACTTAAAATGCCGTTATGACCAACAAAGAAATTGCCGCCGCATTTGAATTGATTGGCGATATTCTGGAATTTCAGAATGCGAATCCGTTTCGCGTGCGGGCCTACCGCAATGCGGCCCGCGGCATGAGCGACTTAACGGAACCCGTGGCGGCCATCGTTGGCGACGCAAATCGCAAGCTCACTGATTTAGCGGGAATCGGCAAGGACCTGGCCGATAAGATGACTGAACTGGTGACAACCGGCCGCTTAAAGTATCTGGAAGATTTGCAGGCCCAAATCCCCTCGACGGTGCTCGCCTTGTTGCGCGTGCCAGGCATGGGGCCGAAGAAGGCGGCCGTGCTGTTCAAGGAGTTGGGAATCGAAACGCTGGAGCAATTGCGCATTGCTTGTCAGGAACAACGGGTTCGTAATCTCAAGGGCTTTGGCGCGAAGACCGAGGAAACGATTTTGAAGGGCCTCGCCATCGCTGCGGCGGGAGATCAACGCACGAAATGGGCCGTGGCCGACGCAATTGTGACGGAAGTGCTTGAACACATGCGCATCCTCAAGGGGATCAAGCAAATCGAGGCTGCAGGGAGTTATCGGCGGCGCTGCGAGACTATCGGTGATTTGGATTTTTTAATCGAAGCCAGCGAGAAGCAGATCGATGCCGTGATGGACCACTTTGGTAAATTCCCTGGCATTGCCGAGGTGATCGCACGGGGCGACACGAAGATGTCAGTACGCATGGCGACGGGGATGCAAATGGACTTACGGGTGGTTCCCCAGGAATCATTTGGCGCGGCGCTGCAATACTTTACCGGCTCGAAGGCGCACAATGTGAGGCTGCGCGGCCTTGCCAAGAAGCAGCAACTCAAGATCAGCGAGTGGGGCATCTTTCGCGTGAAAGAAGATGGAGTGGAAACGTATCTCGCGGGCCGCAAGGAAAAGGAGATTTACGAGACGCTGATGTTGCCCTATTTCCCACCCGAAATGCGGGAAGATCGCGAGGAATTCGAGTGGGCAAAAAAGGGCAAGCTGCCGAAGTTGGTGGAGTTCGCCGACATTCGCGGCGATTTGCACATGCACACGAATGAGTCGGACGGTCACGGCACGCTTGAAGAGATGATCACGGCGGCCCAGGCACGAGGTTTGGAATACATCGCCATCACCGACCACTCGAAGCGAGTGAGCATGGCACGGGGGCTTGATGGAAAGCGGCTACTCGCCCAGTGGGCTCAGATCGACCGCATCAGACAGAAATTCGAGGGCTTTCATATCTTGAAAGGAATCGAATGCGACATTCTGGAAGCCGGCGGCATGGATTTGCCCGATGATGTGCTGGCACAAGGCGACTGGGTGATCGCCAGCGTCCACTACGGGCAGAATCAGCCGATCGAAAAAATCACCGAGCGGATTTTGGGGGCGCTGGAGAATCCGCACGTTGACATTATCGCGCATCCGACGGGCCGGCTAATCAACAAACGCGAGGCGTATGCGGTGGACATCGAGCAGGTGTTCGCCGCGGCCGCAAAGCACAAGAAACTCTTAGAGCTCAACGCCAATCCGAAAAGACTGGACTTGCACGATTTGCACTGCGCTGCGGCCAAGCGGCACGGGATTCCCATCGTCATCAGCACAGACGCGCACAGCACCGATGGCCTCGACGTGATGCGCTATGGCGTATTGCAAGCCCGCCGCGGCGGACTTACCGCGGCTGACGTGGCGAACACGTTGCCCTGGAAGAAGTTTGAGAAGTTGTTGAAGAGGTGATGAATCACGCGTTTCGAGTTAATGATTCTTCGAGAAGCTGTGCGCCGTTGATTACTCGAACCACGATGATTCGGTCCGCTGTGACTTGATAGGTAACGAGATACTTTTCGACGACAAATCGACGAAGATGCAAGTGGGGATGTTCGGATCGCTCTCCCAACTCCGGATTGTCGAGAGCAATTCGAAAGCTTGCGTGAAACGGTCAACGAGGTTTAGTGCTGCATCAAGGTTGTCTCGAGCAATATATTCGACAACCCGAGTGATATCTCGTTCCGCGATCGATGAGAGAAAATAATGCAGGGGCATTAACGAGATTCCGAAACGGTTGCCACGTTTCGAGCGAGTAGCTTCATTTTGTCAGGGTCCCAACTAACGATATTTCCAGCTTTAATGTCAGCGAGCCCTTTAGCGACTTCAGAATGCAGATAGTCCGACCAGAGTTGAGGCATATCTTCGGCGGCAATCAAGAGATAGTTGTTTCCTTGATCGTCCTGAACGTGAAGCGGCTGGCCCAGTTCTCGGGAGCGAATTATTGCATGTTGTTCGGCGGTAAGTTTTGCGTTCATGCTTAAATTCTATCAGGCTAGTTGTGGCAGGTACACTCGAAAACTAAACATATCGTTCCCTCTACACTGGCTTCGACTTCGATCAAAGTGCAATCCCCTCAAAGAGCAACGAACCAATCCTTACCAAAGTGGCACCTTCCCGGATGGCCGCTTCAAAATCCTGGCTCATGCCCATCGACAATTCGGTGAGCGTCACGGTGGGTGGACATTCCGTTTGAACGGCATCGCGTAGTTCACTCAGTGCGGCGAAATTCGTGGTGGCTACGGCTTCGCCACCTTCGAGGGCGGCCATCGTCATCAGTCCGCAAACTGTGACGTGCTCTAGTCGCGGCAACTCGGGAAGAATTCGCCGCAGCTCCTCCGCCGACAGGCCGTGCTTGACGGCTTCGCCGGAACAATTTACTTCCAATAATACGCGAGTTGGTCGATTCAACTCGGCGGCGCATTCGTTGATCGTTTCCAACAGTCGCAGGCTGTCGACGCTGTGAATAAGATCCACTAGGGGAAGCGTCCGGCGTACTTTGTTGCGTTGCAAGTGGCCGATGAGATGCCACTGCGAGCTGGCCAGCGCCGGCTCCTCGGCTTTTTCCCACAATTGTTGCGGACGGCTTTCGCCGAGAATCGGGCAACCCGCCGCCAACAGCGCCGCGGTTTCTGCCACGCCGACGTATTTGCTAACCGCGACGAGCTCGACTTCCTCCGGTGAGCGGCCCACCGCAAGAGCGGCAGCGGCAATCCGTTCACGAATGCGGGCCAAATTGTCGGCGATGAGTTGTGCGTTGTTCACCAAGTTGCCATGGATTCTGCCGCGCCCTAACCCTCGACCTGCAAAAGCTCCTCGACCGCGCCCGAAGGTGACAGGAAGCGGCCGATCACGCCTTCAATCGATAGGTTGTAACCCAGGACAGTGCGATTAGCGGGGGCGGCTTGCGAACGGTACACGAGCCACTGGCACTTGCCGCACTGAATGCGGTAGCCAACCGCCACGTCGTGCGGTTGAATTTCCAGCGATTGTGCCACCGTGAGCTGCCGCCAAGTGCAATCTTTGCCCAGCCGCTTGGGATCGAGGTCGATGAACAGCGGGCAGGAAAGATTTTTGCCGGCGCGCTGCTGAACAAGTTGCAATCGCTCACCGGCCGAGGTGAGCTCGCCCACGCGCGGATCGGTCCGCCATTCGGGAAGTCCCAAGGGCAAGACTTTGGCGAGGGGCTTGTTGGTCGTTAGATAGCCTTCTCGGGTTTCGACTTCGGGAATAAAGCCAACTCCCGCGCCAAACGGCAAAGCGAGGCGATGATGAATCGATTCGCCCTTTGAGTTCATCACGTTGTCGACCAACAGCAAGAACTTGTCCTTGCGGGCGAGAGTGATTTGCCGTTCGAGCCGCGCGCCAGTATCCAGATCGATGGAGAGCTCGATGTAATCCACGTCGGGGTCGCTGAACCAACATGTCTCTTCCCACATTCCGACTGCCGTCAATTGCCGGTCGCCCACGGTCGTTTCTGTCGACCAAATTCCGCTCAAGAGTCGCTGCGATCCGCTCCAGATATCGAGTTTCATCTGGGGCGAAGAGAAATCGATGGCCAATACCGCCTTGTCGCGACCAAATTCGGTGCGCAAGACGGCCAGCCCCGACCATTCGCACGATTCGGAAAACTCCGGCACGCGCTTGCTGGCCTTTCCCGTGATGCGTTTGGTTATCTGCTTATCAAACAAATCGCGTGCGGCCCCACGGTCGGCTGCCTCACCACCGACGTGCAACACGTTCGCCAAAAAGTCCCCGGTCCAGCGCGGCACATCATCCCCGCAGAGCAAGGCTTCTCCAGTCGCTGATGACAAACAGATCGACTTCGTGACCGCCATCTGAAACTGTGCTTCGGCCTTGGCGCTCCAAATATTCTTCATTGACCCATCTGTTAGCGCACAACAACGTGTCCAGCAGGCGATAAGTCCTCTGAACACGGGGAGAAAGTTCGCGCGAGGCAAGCCCGCACCGTTGAGGAATTCCACGAGTCCCGCGGCGAGTGTGTCCCAGGCTGCCGGGCGCAATTTGTGGAGTGGGCGTATTTCCGGAAAGAGGTGTGCCAGCGTGAGCGGCAATTCGCCGACCAACAATTGATGAGCGAGGCCCAACTCAGCGGGGACATCCGCGTCGATCTGCCAATCGCGCGATTGCTCGACAATCTCACCCAGCGCGTCGATGATCGTCCACCAAAGCTCCCCGTCGATTGTCATGGCAATTCGTGGCAGTAGATTGGCAACCGCCAAACATTCGAGCGCAAATTCCAAACTTTGCGGCGATGAGCTCGTGCCGGAGAGCCATTGGGTGAGCGATTCGGTAACCGCGATGCAGTTGGGTGTCGTCTTGCCGTTCGCTTGTACGACGAGTTGCAAAAGCTCAAACGTTTGAGAGGACAATTGGGCTGGATTCAATCCCCAGATCAGCGCGGTTCCCTTGGCGTCACAAAGTTGATCGACAGTCTCGGGCGATTTGCGCTTTGACAAATGACGCGACCAAACTTGCCAACTCCTCTCACCCACAACTTCCTTAGGTGCCTGTTTGCGCCAAAAGCTGCCGAGACCGGCTTGAATGGAAAGTCGCGAGGGCAGCTTGCCATTGGATTGGCCGTTCAGGTTGGTGGGGGATTCAACGTCGGAATCAATCGTGGTTGACATAGTATCTCTTGATAGTAGCCCTTGAATGGGCAAATTCAAAAAATTGTAACAGGCGGACCTCCGTGGGAGGTGTCATTCTAGGGTTTGACGGCCTGGACTTCACGGGGGGAGGGCGATTTTTTGTTCGTGAACTTGCACCGTGCGACAGGTGATTGTTAAGACGCTATAATCGAATTGCCGCGTCCGAATTACGAACACTGCGACTGCTGGAACTCATCTGCTGGCGACGAGACCATTTCCGATGAAAAAAGCACCTGCCTTATTACGGACCTGCTTGTTTTCCGCGTTGTTGCTGCCCGCACCGAATTGCTGGAGCGAGGAAGAACCTGGCGCCGTCGCGCAGGAACCTGCCGAAGAGGTCAGCGACCAAGAAGCGCTTTCGGCGTATTTTGATCCCAAAACAGGCGCGGCCCGGCCGCCGAAAATTCCGGCTCCCGAGGGGGCCAAGGCTCTGCCGAAGCCCGACGTGGTGTGGGTCGACATTAAGAACAAGATTGTCTACGTGGATGGCTATGTGTCGCTTCGCGAAGGCATGCTCGAAATGCTGGCGTGCACCGTCGGCACCAAGGAGCATGAATCGGTGGTCGCCGTGTTCAGCCGGGCGCAAACCCTTCATGCGGCGTTGCTGGCCGTGGGAGCGGAAGTGGGGCACCCAGCCAGCTTTCGCCCCAAGTTCCGGCCACCCACGGGTACAGAGATCGAGGTCGAAATCCGTTGGCAAGATAAAGAGGGCCAGTGGCAAAGCGAGAAAGGCCAAGACCTCGTCACCGACATTCGCACTCAAAAACCGATGACTTACCCCTGGGTATTTGCGGGGAGCGGTTTTTGGCAGGACGAGGAAACTGGCAAGGAATACTACAAAGCCGAAGCGGGCGATCTGATCTGCGTCTCGAATTTTTCAACCGCGATGCTCGACATCCCCGTCGAAAGCAGCCAGGTAAACGACGGGCTAATGTTCGAAGCCAACACGGAAAAAATTCCGCGGCTAGGAACGCCCGTGCGAATGGTGCTCAAACCAAAGCTGAAGAAGCAGTAGAGATCGAAAAAACTCATATCTGAAAAATGTCATTCTGAGGGGAGCTCCGCGACCCGAAGAATCTAGCATGCAGTACTCTCAGGTATGGAACACGTGCGAGATTGGACCAAGATTCTTCTAGTCGCCATAATTTCCCGCAGGGTGAACTTGGCTCCTATCAGAATGACATTATTCGCGCGTTCTGCGCAGGTATTCGTTTATTTCGCCTTCACATCAAAGCAGTGCAGCAAATCCTGGTCTCGCAAGTAAAGTTTGCCGTCGGCGATGACCGGGTGGGTCCAGATTTTGCCGCGATCCTTGCGGATCGTTGTTTGGGGTGCGAGCGTGAACCGGCCATGTTCTTCCCAGCCGGCACTGCTCGCTGTGATGAGGGCGACTTGGCCGGTGTCTTCCTCCAGGCAATAAAAGCGGCCGTCGGCGTAGCCGATCGCGCCTTTGCCAAACGCCTCGCGTTCGCGCCAAGCGATTTCGCCTGATTTAAGATTTTGGCAGACCCAGCCCTTGCCGTCGGAATGGCCATAGACGTGGCCGTCGAGTAAAATCACGCCGCCGTGGTGATTGGTCATGTTCTTGTTTTCGTAGACGACTTCCGCTTCGTTATTTTCTTGAGAACCACTGAGCTTGACCGCGAGGCAACCCGCTCCGTAGCCGGCGGTGGCGTAGACCATGTCCTGCGAAACGATGGGAGTCGGAATCACGGCGACATTGCCGGGGAAGGGAAAAGACCAAAACACCGTGCCATCGGCCGGGTCGACGCCCACGAGCTCCTTAAACAAGAGTTGTGTAAGAATCGTTTTGCCGTTGTGCTCAAGGGGCATGATCGAGGAATAGTGGGCCACGTCGGCGAGGTCTTCCGTTTGCCACAAAAGCTCGCCCGTTTTCTTGTCGAGTGCGGCGATGGCCCCCTGCTGTTCGCCGGGGGTGCAGAACACTTTTTCAGCTAGCACCAGCGGCGATTCGCTGTAGCCCCACACGGGAATCGTCCCGCCGAGGTCCTGCATCGTCTTGGTCCACACGACCGAGCCGTCGGCAGTTTTCACGCACACCAAATTGCCGCTCGAAGCCATCGCATAGAGCAACTCGCCATCGACGGTGGGAGTGGAACGGGGCCCGTCGCCCCAATCGTTCTCGAACATCGGCCCCAGCGGCGTGGCCCACAATTCCTTGCCGGTGGTCGCATCGAGGCAAAGGAGCAAATCAGTTTTGTCACGTGCCCCGAGAATGTACAACTTCTCACCAACAATAGCCGGCCCCGAATATCCCGCCCCACAATTCTCAAACAGCCACAAACGAGGCGGGCCAGCTTCCGGCAGCTCTTGCACGAGGCCGGTTTCGGTGGTGACGCCATCGCGATGAGGCCCCCGCCATTGCGGCCACGGCCCTTCCGCCGAAGCCGAATCGCAGCACAGAGCCAACACCAACACGCAAATCAAGCGAGAAGGATCGAACCACTTTGTCATGGGAAAGCACCTTGACGAGAGAGAAATATTGAGGAAGCCTGCGACGGGTAGGCAACACTTGGTATAGCTTTATTTTGTGTGGTTTCCAAGGTGAGATTTTTATTATCGCTAAGAGTTCTGGCGCAGCAATATTCGTCAATTTTGTATTAAAGGTGGGCCGAGCGAATAGCCTGCCAAATTGTCTGTCATTTGTGGCACTCTATCGAAATCCCCGACGACTGGTTAAGATTCTGTT
>JBGTMM010000005.1:0-5246 GCA_041743635.1 Bythopirellula sp. | reverse complement strand
TAAAGACGGTCGCCCAGATCTGATTGCCGGACCCTATTGGTATGCGGGGCCGGAGTTCACTGAGCGAACGGAAATCTATCCACCTCAGGCGTTCAGCATTGAAGCCTATTCCGACAATTTTCTCGCTTTCTCACACGACTTCGACGGCGACGAATGGCTCGACGTATTGGTCATTGGTTTTCCAGGCAAGGAAGCTCACTGGTATAAAAATCCCCAGGGGAAAAAAGCCCATTGGGAAAAACATATCGCTTTTCCGGTCGTCGATAACGAATCGCCTACATTGGTCGACTTAACTGGTGACGGCAAACCTGAACTTGTGTTTCATGTCAAAGGCCAACTCGGGTACGCGGAATACGATCCCGACAAGCCAACTGACGAATGGAAATTTCAGGCGATTTCGCCTGATCGGGGCTACGACCGCTTCAACCATGGCTTGGGCGTCGGCGATGTCAATGGCGATGGCCGTGCCGACTTGCTCGAGAAGCAGGGTTGGTGGGAACAACCGACAGAGCTTGCTTCCACTGAGCACTGGAAGTTTTATCCGGTCGCCTTTGCCACCGTCGGTGGCGCGCAGATGTACGCTTATGATTTTGACGGGGATGGTGACAACGACGTTGTGACCAGCAAGGCCGCACACGCTTATGGCTTGACCTGGTTCGAGAATACGTTGCACGACGGAAAGATTGAATTTCGCGAGCACTCCATCATGGGTGAACAGCCAGAAGAAAATGAATACGGTCTCGCTTTTTCGCAGCTCCATGCCTTGGCGCTTGCCGACATGAATAACGATGGTTTGCTCGACATCATCACGGGCAAACGCTTTTGGGCGCATAGTAGCCACGATCCAGGGTCGCTCGATCCGCCTGTCAATTACTGGTTTCAGACCGTTCGTGAGAACGGCAAGGTGCGATTTGTTCCGCAATTGATCGACACAGCATCTGGTGTCGGCACGCAGGTGGTTGCGGCTGATCTCAATGGCGACAAGTTGCTCGATTTGGTTGTGGGCAATAAGAAAGGAACCTTTGTACTGCTCCATCATGCTAAACCTGTCGACAAAGCCACTTGGGAAAAATCTCAACTGCAGCCCACTACGAAAAAACAGGTTGACCAGAAACCTCCCACAGAGGGTTATCTTCCTCGTGACGCCTCGGGCCGGGTGTTGAATCTTGGTTTTGAAGCTGGAGACGCACGGGATTGGACCGCAACAGGTACGGCCTTTGAAAAGCAACCAATTTGGGGGGACACCGTGCATCCTCGCCGTAGCGACAGTGTCAGCGGGCATCGTGGTGATCGTTGGGTCGGCACGTTTGAAATTACTGGTGATGAACCACAAGGCACGTTGACCTCCGTTAGTTTTCCCGTGTCACATCCCTTCGCGACGATCTTGGTCGGCGGCGGTTCGCAACGCGACACGCGCGTGGAAATCGTCCGCGCCGACTCGCAGGAAGTCATTTTCACGGCGAGTGGCCGCGATGCCGAGCAATTACATCCCGTGGTGATTGATCTCAGCAAACACGTCGGCAAGGAGGTTTTTTTGCGCATCGTTGATGAGTCGAGTGTTCTGTGGGGGCATATTAACTACGACCATTTCCGCTTTTGGGACACTCGACCACAGTTTTCACCGCTGACGTCCCGTATGCTGCAACTCGATGAATACCCTCACGGTGGTCTGTCGCCGGAACAATCAGTCGCGGCGATGATTTTGCCCGAGGGTTTTCAGGCGAAGGTTTTTGCCGCCGAGCCCGATGTGAAGCAGCCGATCGCGATGGCCTTGGATGATCGCGGTCGAGTGTGGATCGCCGAGGCCTATGAATATCCTAACCGTGCCCCCGCAGGCGAAGGCCACGACCGCTTAGTGATTTTTGAAGATACCGACGGCGATGGCCGTTTCGATAATCGCAAAGTGTTTGCCGAGGGTTTGAATCTGGTGAGCGGATTTGAAGTCGGTTTTGGCGGGGTGTGGGTTGGCGCGGCCCCTAATCTGTTATTTATTCCCGATAAAGATGGCGATGACGTGCCCGACGGCAAGCCGGAGACTTTGCTTGACGGCTGGGGTTATCAGGACACACACGAAACACTCAACACGTTTATGTGGGGACCCGATGGGTGGCTCTACGGCTGCCACGGAGTCTTTACTCATTCTAATGTTGGTAAGCCGGGTACGGTGCTTGAGGATCGTATTCCGTTGAACGCGGCGATTTGGCGTTATCATCCCACGCGCCACGAGTTCGAGGTCTTCGCCCATGGCACGAGCAACCCTTGGGGCCTCGACTTCAACGACCATGGTCAAGCCGTGGTCACGGCCTGCGTTATTCCTCACCTTTTTCATGTTATTCAAGGGGCCACCTATCATCGCCAAGCAGGCGAGCATTTCAATCGTCACATCTACGAGGACATTAAGACGATTGCGGACCACGTTCACTATTTGGGTGATACCCCCCATTCAGGCAACGCCACATCAGATCAGGCGGGTGGCGGACATGCTCACGCGGGGGCCATGTTTTATCTCGGTGGCACATGGCCTGATAAATATCGCAACACCATCGTGATGAACAACATCCATGGCCAACGACTTAATACCGACATCGTCACGCCGCGAGGTTCTGGTCTCGTGGGAAGCCACGGTCCTGATTTCTTGCTCACGCAAGATCGCGCCTCGCAGATGCTCAACTTCCGTTACGGTCCCGACGGCCAGGTTTACATCATCGACTGGTATGACATGCAGGCCTGCCACGAAACAAGTCGCGACGCCCATGACCGCAGCAACGGCCGAATTTATAAAGTGAGTTACGGCGAACCCGAACCCGTGATCGTAAACTTGAAAGAATGGACCGACACGAAACTCGCCGACGCGATGCTCAACAAAAACGATTGGTATGTTCGCCATGCACGTCGCATCTTGCAGGAGCGTGCGAGCGAACGTGAAATCGGCGAACAGGCGGTGAAGCGGCTGCTTGAGATAGCGACAAAAAATGACGACGACACCCGCCGCTTACGGGCAATCTGGGCACTCCACGGCATTGGCAAAATCGACATGGCGCTCACACAGCGGTTGCTTGCCGATGAAAGTCCATACGTGCGTGGTTGGGCAATCCAACTTGCGCTCGAAAACTCTTTGCTCGACGCCAAGTTGCTCGAGACCTTTGCCGCTCTTGCTAAAAGTGACCCATCGGCCGTGGTACGGCTTTACTTAGCCGCGGGTTTGCAACGCATCGAACCCGAACAGTGTTGGGAAATTCTCGCTGGGCTGGCAAGTCACGGCGAAGACGCCACAGATCACAATCTCCCGTTGATGATCTGGTACGCGGCCGAACCGCTGGTGGAAGCAGATGCCCAGCGTGCGTTGAGCTTCGGACTTTCCTGCGGAGAAACTTTGCCAGTGGTGCGTGATTTTATTTTGCGGCGCGTCGGCAGTTTGAATTCGACGCAGTCCCTCGCGGCGTTGGTGAACGTCGTGAACACTTCAACCGACGAGGGCGAGCAACATGCTATTATTACGGCGGTTCGACTAGCCCTGGAGGGTCAGCGATATGTCAAAGCCCCCGTTGCGTGGGCTGAAGTTTATAAAAAGTTGGCCAAAGCTGACGATGAGCAACTGCGGACCCAAGCCACCGCTTTGGGGATCACCTTTGGCGATGCCAATGCGCTGGCTGCGTTTCGCAAAGTTGTGAATTCTAAGGACGTTGAACCCCGCAAACGCCGCGAAGCACTCGCCGCCCTGCTCGCCGCCAAGGATCCTGAACTCGTTAGCACATTGCAAAAACTGCTCACTGATTCCGCCCTGCGTGACGTTGCCCTCAATGGCTTGGCCCTCTATAGCGATCCGGCAACTCCACAGGCCGTGCTGGCCGCGTACAACGAATTTGGTCCCGAAGAAAAGCTGAAGGCCATCTCCACACTCTCATCGCGGGCTAACTACGCCGTGGCACTTTTGCAGGCGATTCAAGATGGCCAAATTCCCAAGGCCGATCTCTCCGCCGATTTGGTGCGACAACTGCACAATCTGCAAAATGAAAAAATTAGTGAACTCTTGACGGATATCTGGGGCCAGGTTCGCACGAGTGCCGCCGACAAGTTGAAAATCATGGACGACTACCGCAAGCTGCTCGCCACCCCCGCAGCCAGTCAAGCCGATCCCGAACTCGGTCGCGCCGTTTTCAATCGCACTTGTCAGCAATGCCACATGCTCTACGGCGTGGGCACCAATATTGGTCCCGATATTACTGGCTCGAATCGCGCTGATGTGGAATATCTGTTGACCAATATTGTTGATCCCAGCTCGTTAATCTCCAAGGACTATCAAACCTCGGTCATTGTCACCGACACGGGCCGCGTGATTACGGGAATTGTTTCAGCCGAAGATGACAAGTCGATCACCGTGCGCAGCACTGCCGAGACGTTGGTGGTTCCCAAAGACGAAATCGAGGAGCGCATGCTCAGCGAAGCGTCGATGATGCCTGAGAATCAATTCGCACAGTTTTCAGAACAAGAAATTCTCGCCCTGTTTGCTTACCTGCGCGGCAAAGCACAGGTGCCGTTGCTAGCCTCCGAGAGCAACACGAGTTTGCTGTTTAATGGCCGTGACCTCACCGGTTGGCAAGGAGACGAAAAGCTTTGGTCCGTTGAGAATGGCGAAATTGTCGGCAAGAGTGATGATCTCGAACACAATTCTTTCTTGCTCAGCGACTTGAGCGCCGAGGATTTCCAGCTTACGGTCGAAGTGCTGCTCAAAGACAACGCAGGCAACAGCGGCATCCAATTTCGCAGCCAACCGCGTAGCGGTTTCGCGGAAGTTGCCGGCTATCAGGCCGACATCGGAGTCGATTGGTGGGGCAAGCTCTACGAAGAACATGGTCGTGAGTTACTCTGGAAAGAATCGGGAGAGCAATTTGTGCTCCCTGGTAAGTGGAACAAATACAAAATTCGCGCTGCAGGCTCGCACATTCAAACATGGATCAACGGCAATCCGTGCGTTGATCTCGATGATCCCCCAGGAAAACGTCGCGGTATTTTCGCCTTACAACTCCATGCGGGAGGACCGACCGAGGTTCGTTTCCGCAATTTTGAGTTGAAGATTCTGCCTCAAATTTTGCCCGACGCGGAATCAGCCCCGTGATTCTCGAACTGGTTTCAAAATTCTGTGGCTGAGGTTTCCGACCTCGGTTTCTTGGATGTCCGGCCTCAAAGAGGCCAGCCACAGTGATTTTTGAAACTGCTTGTAATTCTTCTGGCGTGGGATGATTGCG
>JBGTMM010000004.1:0-3645 GCA_041743635.1 Bythopirellula sp. | reverse complement strand
ACCGCCAGCGACCGCTTTGATCAGCACGGGGAAGCCAACTTCATGGGCAAAGCGCAACGCGTCGTCGACCTCCTCGATGATGCCGTCGCTGCCTGGGACGACTGGCACGTTGGCCCGCTTAGCCATTTTGCGGGCCTCGTTGTTGTCGCCCAGCTTGGCCATTGCTTCGGGGTTGGGGCCGATGAAGTCGATGTTGCAACTGCGGCAGATTTCGTTGAAGTGGGCGTTTTCCGAGAGGAAACCGTAGCCCGGGTGAATCGCTTGCACGTTGCCGACTTCGGCGGCGCTGATCACGTTGGCGATCCGCAGATAACTGTCGGCGGCCTTGGCGGGGCCGACGCAATAAGCCTCGTCGGCGAGGTCCAAATAATGGGCTCCGCGATCCCCTTCGCTGAAGATGGCGACCGTTTCAATGCCCAATTCTCGGCAGGCACGGATCACCCGCAGGGCAATCTCTCCGCGATTGGCTACGAGAATTCTTTGGTACATGGCAGGTAGGATATTTGGGGCGGGATCAGGACTTTTGGACTTTGAACAACTTCTGGCCATATTCGATAGCGTCGCCATTTTCGGCGAGCCGGGCCAGGATTTTGCCTGAACATTCAGCGGGGATTTCGTTGAAAACTTTCATCGCTTCCAGGATGCAAACCACCGTGTCCGGGCCGACCGAATCGCCAACATTCACAAAGGCCGGTGTCTCAGGGCTCGAGGCGAGATAAAACGTGCCGACCATGGGGCTGGTGACATAGGTGATGTTCGCATCGTCGACCGCCGCTGGGGCCGCCGGAACAGCGGCAGGTGCGGGAGCAGCCGAGAGAGCCGGGATGGGGGCGGCAGTGCTCGCACCCATTTGGATCATCGGTTCGTGGCCACGGCGCAGGCGAATGCGTTGGTCCCCCTGGCGCAGGTCGACCTCGGCTAATTCATGCTCGTTCATCAATTCGACGAGCCGTCGGACTTTGCGAACGTCGAAGACGTCGTTTGGACCGGATCCTGTGTCTTTCATGTCGCATTCCCTACACAATGGCAAAACAGTACACAAAGCCGCGACCGTGGGTCGCGTTCATGCGCGACAAGACCACGCCTGCGGCGCGGTGCCCTTCGCGGCTTCGTGGTGGCGTTAACCCACCAAGCAATCGTCGAGTTCCTTGGCAACCGAGGTCAGCACCTCGCAACCCTCGCGGGTCACAAGGATATCATCTTCGATCCGCACCCCGCCCCAACCTGGAAAATAGATGCCCGGCTCGACGGTCACGATCATTCCCGGTGCCAACACCGTCGATTGGCCTTGGGCCAATCGGGGCGCTTCATGGATCTCCAGCCCCGTTCCATGTCCGAGTCCGTGACCAAACTGCTTGCCAAAGCCTGCCTTGGCGATGACGCCACGCGCGACTTGGTCAACGGCTTCGCACGTGACGCCCGGTCGAATCGCGTCGATCCCGGCCAACTGTGCTTTTAACACAACTCCATATATCTTACGGAGTTTGGGCGAAATTTTACCGGTCACCACCATGCGAGTCAAGTCGCTCATGTAAAGGCCTTCGTTGACCCCCCAGTCGATGAGCGTAAAATCAGCCTCGCTCAACCGCTGCTTCGTGGGACGAGCATGGGGCAGAGCGGAACGCGGTCCCGTGGCCACAATGGCCTCGAAACTCAGCCCCTTGGCCCCGAACCGCCGGGCTTGGTACTCGAGTTCGGTGGCAACCTCATGTTCGGTCATTGCAGGCGTCATACCTGCCCGCACCACCTCGAAGGCTCGCCGGGCCTGGTCGCAGGCAATCTGCGTCCGGGCAATTTCGTCGCGATCCTTGATCATGCGAAGTTCTTCGACCCAACCCTGGCTGGGAACCAACTCGCAATCGGGGGCCGCTTTGGCCAGTGCCGCATGCATACCGAGGGTCATCGAGTTCGCCTCGACCGAGAGCTTTTTATACTTGGCCTTTTTGATCACCGCCGCCAGGGTCGGCAGCATCTGTTTGCCGGGCCCTCGGATTTCAAACTCCAGATCGGGGCATTCTTCCTCGAGTTGCGTCGTGTAACGCTCGTCGCTGACCATGATGTCGTGCTTGGTGGTGACTAAAAGATAGCTATCGTCCCCGGTAAAGCCCGTGAGGTAGGTGACGTTCGTGAAGTTGGTCACCAAGAGCGCGTCGGTCCCTTCCTTGCGGAGGAGATTGCGAATCTTGGCGCGGCGTTGGGCGAAGCTGGTCATGAATTGTGCCCCAGTGATTATGAGAGTTAACCGGCCCAATATCGGGCACTGGCGTTGCAATGGCAAGATCGTTAGCCGGCACCGTTCCGATGCCGTGCGGGAAATTAAGGCTCCATGAAGCGGCATCGGGACGATGCCGGCTAACACGTGGCTGGCATATTTGATATTCTGAAATGTAACACCATACCTCCGAGGCCACCCATGTTCCGTGTCACCCGCGAGATTGATTTTTGTTACGGCCACCGCCTTTTGAATTACGACGGCAAATGCCGCTATCTGCATGGCCACAATGGCCGGGCGGTGATCACGATTGAAGGGGAAAAGCTCGATTCACGGGGTATGGTGCTTGATTTTAGCGACATCAAAAAAACGGTGAGCACCTGGATCGACGACAATCTCGACCATCGCATGATCTTGTGCCGCGAGGATCCTGTCGTGCCGATCCTAGAAAAGCTGGGCGAGCCAATGTACTTGCTCGACGAGAATCCCACGGCCGAGAATATCGCCAAGCTGATTTACATCGAGTCGCAGTCGCACGGCTTTCCGATTGTGGAAGTGCGGCTGTGGGAAACGCCACGATGCTTTGCGACGTATTTGCCCTAAGAGCCTAAGATCACGTCCCGCGCACCGGGCCAAACCATTCGATTTGCCGGCGGGGACAGAACGTCCAACCGCGCTCGAGGCAAAGGGGTTCCAGCCAGGCGGTGCGTGGAGAGAGTTCTTCTTGATTCGTGCCCTGCGGCATCAATAGCACGCGGTCGGTGCGGATTTCGGGAAAGCGGCGCAGAAACGTGGTGACTTCGGCAATGTCGGCTTTCCCATCGATCACAAATTTCAATTGGTAATTGAAGTTGCTCAGCAGTTCACGGATCACTTCGGGTTGGAAACGTTGGCGTTCGTGACGACGGCTCCAATGGGGATGTTGCCGTGCGTCGGGACCGCTGCTGGCGAGCTTGGGGCTAATCGACATCAGATCGCACTGGACGGGCAGCGACAACGTGCCGGCGGTTTCGATGGTGATATGCCGACCTTGGCTGCGGAGCGTTTCGCAAAGCGGGATCAGCTCGGCGAAGAGCATCGGCTCGCCACCGGTGAGCACCACATGTCGGCAATCCCATTCCTCGACTTCGGCCACGATTTCGTCGACGGCGTAGTCGATTCCTTCGGGTTGCCAGGAGGCGAACGGGGTGTCGCAGAACCAGCAACGCAGATTGCAGCCACTCGCGCGGACGAACACACTGGGCGTGCCGGTGAGCAGCCCTTCGCCTTGCACCGATTTGTAGATTTCCGCAATTTTCATTATCTTTCAGCGAGCCAGAAGCGTCAGCGCCTGGAGTCTTTGAAGCTGGTACTCGCATGGGGAACTCTAGGCGCAGACGCTTCAGGCTCGCTTTGGTACTCGAATGGATCCACAAGCCCCGCGACAGCGAAGC
>JBGTMM010000003.1:0-6955 GCA_041743635.1 Bythopirellula sp. | reverse complement strand
GCATCGTCCCGATGCCGTGGCAGCAATTCGGCATCGGGACGATGCCGGCTAACTGCTTGAGTTATGCACGTCGCTATGTTAGCGTGCTTCTATGCCTGAACCCCAAAAACGCATTGTGATCGTTGGCGGCGGTTTTGCCGGCGTTTATGCGGCGAAGTATCTGTGCCAACAACTCCGCCGTTCGCAACTTAGCGACGTCGAGGTCGCCCTCGTGAGCCGCGAGAATTATCTCGTCTTTCAGCCGCTGCTCCCCGAAGTGATCGCCGGAACGGTGCAGATGTTGCACACGATCAGCCCGATTCGCCGCATCGTCCCCGATGCCGCTCTGCATGTTCGCGCTGTGCAAGAAATCGATCTCACGGCTGGCACGCTCACGCTCGAACCAGGTTACATTCCCCGCACTCACAAGTTGAAGTTCGATCACTTGGTCGTCGCCCTTGGCACGCGTCTCGCCGGGGCGAGTGTGCCCGGTCTCAATGATCACGCCATACCGTTCAAATACTTGGGCGATGCGCTGCGGTTAAGGCACCATGTTGTGCATGTCCTCGAAGAAGCGGCCATCACCACCGATCCCGATGAACGTCGGCGGCTGCTCACGTTCGTCGTGGCTGGCGGCGGGTTTTCCGGCGTGGAGTGCATTGCCGAAATGCATGATTTCTTGCGCAACGCCATGCGCTCGTTTTCCAGCATCAAAGCTGCCGAGTTGCGTTTGATTTTGTTGCAAAGCGGCGAGGCGATTCTGCCGGAAATGAAACCCAAGCTTGCAGGCTTCGCCCACCGCATTCTCGCGGGACGGGGGATTGATATTCGCACCAATATCCGGCTGACTGCCGTCACGGCCAAAACGGCCATCACGGTTCACAAACAAACGGGCGAAACGTGGGCCATCCCCACGCGCACCGTGGTGGCCACCGTACCAGTCGAGCCGCATCCGCTACTCGCCACTCTTCCTTGTGCCAAGGACAAGGGCAAGCTGCTGGTCAATAGTTTTTTGCACTCCGCGGAATGGCCCAACGTGTGGGCGATTGGCGACTGCGCCGCGATTCCGCTCGCCGATGGCCGCTTTGCCCCCCCGACGGCCCAACACGCCGTGCGCCAAGGCAAACGGTGCGCGGAAAATATCGTCGCGCGGCTCACCAACCGGCCCTTGCAGCCGTTCAGTTTTCAATCGCTTGGCTCGCTAGCCTCGCTTGGTCGGCATTCCGCCGTGGCCGAGGTGATGGGGATCAGTCTCTCGGGGTTCGTCGCCTGGTTTATGTGGCGGGCGATTTATCTGACGAAGTTCCCCGGCTGGGACCGCAAGCTGCGTATTCTTTCCGATTGGTTCATGGATTTGGTGCTCCCCCGCGACATCACTGAGCTCCGCATTTTTCCCGCCGCCGCGGTTCGCCGCGAACATTTCATCGCCGGCGAAGTGTTGTTCCATCAGGGCGACGTCGGTGACCGCATCTATTTCGTTGTGTCCGGCGAGGCCGAGGTGGAGGTCAATGGCGAACTTGTTGCCACCGTCGGCGAGGGGGGCGTGATTGGTGAAATCGCCCTCGTAAAAAAAACGCCCCGCACGGCGACCGTCCGCGTGAAGTCGGACCTCGATGCGGCCAGCGTCTCCAGCGAGACTTTCCATACGCTCGTGGCCCACTTTCCAGGGGTGAAGGAAGCGATGGACGAAATCATGGGCCGCCACCTCGCCGCTGATAGCGTGCGCGACAGCACGGTCAAAGCGTGACCGCTGTCATTCCGAAGGAGCCTTGGCGACTGAGGAATCTGGGTACCTACCTCATACGCATTCTTGGCGAATACGGAATGAACGCAGATCCTTCGGTCGCCAAGGCTCTCTCAGGATGACCCGATTATGTTTCTTCAGGCATTTCAGCACTTTGAAACTTTGTCCAAAATATCTTTGCCCCGCGTTGTAGAATCGCTATATTGATGGCTGGCGTTCGTTTCTCATCATCTCGGGGGAGGGAACGGAGCAGGAACATGAAGAAGGTATTTTTCGTCTCATTAGCAATCGCAGCACTCGCGATGTGTGCTTCTACATCGTGCCTTGGCACGGAGACCGCCAAGAATCAGGTCGATTCGCTTTTTCAGCAATCGCTCGCCGCCGATCAAGCAGGGAACAATGCGCTGCGTGATCGCTTGCTCGCGGACATACTCGTGCAAGACCCGCAGCACAAGCTCGCGCGGTGGCACAGTGGCCAAGTGCTGCATAACGGCAAGTGGCAGTCGCTGGAAAAGATCGAACGGCTCGTCGCCAACGATCCTCGGTGGCAAGAATATCGAAGTCGCGTCGAGACAGGCGAAGACAGTTTAGCTGCGCAAGCAGCCCTTGCGCGTTGGTGCCGATCACAAGGCCTCAAGCTGGAAGCAGAGTGGCATTGGTTCAATGTGCTACGTCATGATGCTGGCAATCGCGAGGCACTCGGCGGCCTCGGCCTGCGGACTTATCGGGGTGAGTATTTGACGCCCGAGCAGATTGCCGTTTATGAAGCGGAAGAAAAACAAGCGAAGCGCGATTTCCGACATTACACCGATCTTTTGAAAGCTGCGATGCGCGAAGCCGAGCGGAGCGAAGGCACTCAGCGCAACGCGGCGCTGAATAAGATTTCGGGCATTCAGAATCCCGCCGCGATTCAAGCCATCGTGGAAGTAGTGCTGGCCGACGTGGCAAACGAAAAACGGATTCTCTCCAAGCTCGGCACGGCGAAGGGTGAGAAGCTGCTGCGGGAAATGCAGCTTGCGGGAATCGCCGCCCTCTCGGACATGCCTGAACACGAGGCGACGCTGCGGTTGTTGGAAATTGGGTTGTATGCTTCGGATGCGCAAGTCCGCACCGACGCGGCACGGTCATTAAAATACCGTGAGCCAACCAGTTACGTGCCGCTACTTATGGCGGGGTTGGCCGCGCCAATAGAATTGTCTTTCACGGTCAGCAGGCTCCCAAATGGGCAAATCACGGTCTTTGAAGATTTAACCGAAGCAGGGCCACTGACGACTAAAAAGCATACACGTTCCAGCACGTTTCTCACGCAGCATATTAACATTCACACCCAGGATAGAACGCTTCCCAATGGTCGCGGAGGACGTGGACCTACCACGCGGTCAACGAGCATCTCCCACATTTGGTCGGAGCAATGGCGAGATATGGCCAACGCCACGGCTCAGGTGGCTAACACCCAGGATCGGGTCGAGCTAGAAAACGCTATCCGAAAAGAGCGGAACACTCGGATTCAGCAAGTCATGGAGTTTGCCTCGGGCAAGGAGCTCGGTGAGGCCCCAGAGGCTTGGTGGAGCGACTGGAAAGCCTACAACGAGCTTTATACGCCGGAAGTGCTTCCTGTTGCTGAGACGGAAGAGAATTTTGATTATTCTCGACAGTATGAACATTATACGAGATCAAGTATGGCACCTGCCACCGAAACTCAAGGTCGCCCCATGAGGCTTTCCCAAGTGAGTGGTTCTCTTGTCCTCTCTCCAATGACATACTCTTGTTTCGAGGTTGGCACACCCGTGTGGACTCAGTCCGGGCCGATCGCCATTGAAAAAATTCGGGTCGGCGAACTCGTCCTTAGACAAGATCCGCATTCGGGAGAGCTCAGTTACCGTGCCGTCGTCAACACGATGATGACTCCACAAAGCCCCACGGTGAAGCTAGGAGTGAATGAGGAAACGCTTATTACGACTCGCGGACATCGCTTTTGGGTCGCTGGAAAGGGTTGGCAGATGGCTAAGTTCATCAAGACCGGCGATCAACTCTTTTCGGCCTCGGGCAGCATCGATCTCCAAACAGCCGATAAAGGAACCGAAGCCGAGGTGTACAATCTCGAAGTGGACCAGTTCCACACTTACTTCGTCGGCCGCGGCCGCGTGTTGGTGCATGACAACACTTGCCCGGAGCCGACAATCAACACGCTGCCGGGAGTTTCGCCGCGGGCGGACGAGAAGCCTGTAGAGGCTCCGCAGGTCGCTTTGCGAAATTAAGCTTCGGGCAACCTGGGGTTTGCGCCCCCAGGCTATTGTTTTTCATGCTATGTGACAGCTTTGGACTGATCCAATCGCACGGGTTCGAGCCTTGGCACGAGCAGGTGGATAAACAACAGCGCGAGCAAGTAGGCCGAGCCGGCAATCGCGAACATATAAAAATAATCGCCGAAATAATCTTTGATCCTTCCCGCGCCGCGGTTCATAAGATAACCCCCCACGGCGCCCGCAAAGCCTCCGATGCCCACGATTGAACCGACCGCCTTGCGGGGGAACATATCCGAAGTGAGCGTGAACAGATTGGCGGAAAAACCTTGGTGGGCCGCGGTGGCCAGTCCAATCAAGAGAACGGCCGTCCACAGATTCTCGGTGAGGGGTGCCAAGACGACCGGCACAACCAAGAGCGCGCAGATGAGCATCGTGAGCTTACGCGCCGCGTTCGCCGACCAGCCGTTGGCCATCAGGCGGGAGCTCATCCAGCCGCCGCCAATGGAGCCGACGTCGGCGAGCAGATAGACGGTAATCATCGGCGGGCCGATCTGTTTAATATCCACGCCAAACTGTTCATTCATGAATTTAGCGAACCAAAACACATAGAACCACCAAATGGCATCGGTCATGAATTTGCCTACGGCAAAGGCCCAAGTTTGCCGGAAGGGCAACAGCTTTCGCCATGGAATGTTGGCGGGGGGGTCGGCGGGATCGCTTTCGATGTACGCCAATTCCTCGGGTGAAAGTCGCGGATGCTCTTGCGGCTTACGATAAATCGGCCACCAAAAAAACACCCACACGAGTCCTACCAGTCCGGTTACGACAAACGCGGATTGCCAGCCGGCGGCAAGCACCAAGATTGGCACGAGAGCGGGAGCCAACAGCGCTCCGACGTTCGAGCCAGCATTAAAGATACCCGTGGCAAACGCGCGTTCTTTTTTGGGAAACCACTCCGCCACGGTTTTGATGGCCGCCGGAAAATTGCCGGCCTCCCCAAGCCCCAGTGCAAAGCGCGCAATCGCGAAATGAGTCGCGGTAGTCGCAAAGGCATGTCCCGCGGCGGCGAGTGACCAAACGATGAGCGACAGCGCGTAGCCCAACCGAGTGCCAAACTTGTCGATAAACCAGCCGACAAAGAGAAAGCCAATGGCATAAGCCAAATTGAAATAAGCGTTGATGTCGCCAAATTCCGTGGCACTCCAACCGATTTCTTTCTGCAGCACCGGTTCGAGCACGCCGAAAACCATCCGGTCGAGATAATTGATGGTCGTGGCGAAAAACAAGAGCGCGCAAATAATCCAACGGTAATGCCCGCCGGAGGTAGTTGGGGAAGGAGCGAGGAATTCAGACATCGACGTTACTTTGCGCTTTCAGCTTGCTCCGCTTCACGCTTCAACCGCGAACGGACGAACGATTCGTCGTCATGCAGCCGAGGCATGTCGGCGTACTCGGGATAACGATAGTCCACAGGCAGCACAATGCCCCGCGACTCGTCAGCGCTGAGCTTGGCCGTGCGACGCAGCTCGGCCATGCGGTCCATCAGATCCACAAAATTATCGCGGGCCACCAGTCGCCTAGTTTTGGGCTCGAGTTCCTCAAGCAACGGCTCGAACTGCGCAATTGTCTTAGCGGCCGTGCTGGATCCGCCCACCACGTCGCTGCCGAGCATGAAACGCGTCGGATACTTTTCAATCAATTTGGCCCACGAGCCGATGTCTTCCGCGATGTAATTCTCCCAGATCACCCAGGAGAGATCGATGTACACATGATCGCCAAAGGAGGTTAAGACTTCGTCGATCCAGTACGGCAAGTTTTCCACCTTCACTCGGCGACTCGCTCCCGCGTGGCACCAGATAAACACCGTCGCTTGGCCTGGCGATCCTGGCTCGACGTGACAGTAGCGAAACAAATCGACGAGCTCATCGAGATAGACCGGAGGCCGCGTCGTTCCCGGCCGCGACACCGGCGCGATGTTGTGATGGATGCTCACGGGCAGAAAGTTCGCGCCCGCAAACTTGCAGATTCTCAGCATCGCCGGGTGATTGCTCCGCGGCCGTTCGCCGAGTTGCAAATGCGTGAGATCGTCGTGGCGCGACATGATCTCGCCGATGCCTTGCCAGATGCCGGGGTATTCTTGAATACGTCCGACCACTTGATCGACGGCCCCCAGGTCCGTGGGATCAAACCCGCACAAAAAGGGGGCGACGCGATCGAGTTCTTTCAGTTTTTTCTCATCGTCCGCGAATTCCTGCTGATACTCGAGCACCGCAGCGGCGATGGTCAGATCAGTGTCGCTGGCCAGCAGCACGTGGGATTCATTGTCCAAATATCCGTCGGGCCGCTCGTAGGTTTCGTTATCGGCCCACTTCTTCAGGACCGGCATCCCACACACCAGCGCGTGGTCGATGTTGCCCCGGTCCATGGCATACAGCAACCCCGCGATCCGCCGCCAGCGCTCTCCCGCGGGCAAGGGGTTAAATCGTTGATGATCGACTTCGCCCCACCGTGAGCCAGGAAACTTTTTGTCCTGGTTCAGGAACTCGCCACCCTGCAAAAAATTCAAGAGATGAATGTGGCAATCGGAGTAATGAATCTTTTCGGCGTCAGCTTTCCCGGAAGTTTCTTCCTCGGCATGGAGCGCGCCGCCAAACAACAAACCGGGAATGAGCCAACTCAGGGCAATGTGCGGCCAGCGATGTTTATCCATGGCCCGATTATATCGACGCCGCTAGGCGCCTGCGAGTTGCTACGTGGGGCCTAGTGCTTTGTCAGAGCTTAATTTTAGGATTGGCTTATTGTGGCACGACTCTCCGAGTCGTCGAATTACGAGTCGGAGACTCGTGCTACTCTCGGAGGCCACCCCACTTGGCTTTGACACTGCACTAGCTTATAAGCTGTTTCAAAACCCCGCGTCCAAAACCGGACGCCAGCGCGTTCCGGCTGATTCTATTAGCCGCTGGGCGCTAGCCCACGGTTTTGAAAT
>JBGTMM010000002.1:0-5973 GCA_041743635.1 Bythopirellula sp. | reverse complement strand
TGCAGCAATTGCGCAGCTCGAAGGACAATATGCTTGTGGCCGAGTTGCTCACCCGCGCGATCGAGCTGACCGGTTACGATGCCGTGTTGCTTACGGAATTCCTGGGACAACGCAAACTCGCCAACCTGCACAAGCTCGTCGAACAAGCCCGCACGCTCGATCGCCTCAGCCCCGGCGACCTCGGCGGGTTCGTCATGCAGCTCACCGAGTTCGTCACCCGCGCGCCCAAGGAACCGGTTGCCACGACAAGTGCCACCGGCGACGTGATTCGCATCATGACAATTCACAACGCCAAAGGGCTGGAGTTTCCCCTGGTCGTCCTCCCCGACCTCAACCGCAAGCCGCCGCCGGGCGATCAGCATCCCGTGATGCATAGGGAGCTCGGTCCCTTGGTGCCGGGCCTGGAAAAAAGTGAATCGTGCGTTGGCTGGGACCTCCATCAATTGGCCGAGAAGCACGAGGAACAAAACGAAAAGGTGCGGTTGCTATATGTGGCCTGCACACGCGCGGCGGACTTTCTCATCTTGTCGAGCAGTCTCAAGGACCCACACAAACCTGAAAGCGATTGGCTGAAATTTCTCGGCGAGCGGTTTGATCTCACCAGTGGCGAGTGTCTCGCGGAGTTGCCGCCCGATTACGACGTGCCCGCCGTGAGCGTGATCATGTCGGAACCCATGAGCACGCGCAAGCCCGTGGGCCGCATGCGCGGCACTGACCTCGAAAAACTCATTGCGAAGACGCAAGCGTTGGTCGCGGCGGGAAAAGGCGTCGTGCCTGCCGGGGTGACGGCGATTCCGCCGCAAACACAGTTCCGGCAACGATTCTCTTTTTCGCGGTTGTCAGGCGCGCTCACGCTCGAAACGCCTGCGGCAACCTTTGCCGCGGAAGAGGTTATTCAATCGCGTGGCGACTCACTCCAATTCGGCATGCTGGTTCACGCGCTCTTGCAGCGCATCCCCTTCGACGGCACGGCCGACGCGCGAGAACTCTGCCACTTTCTCGCGCCGCAGTATTTGAATTCCGATTCGCCGGCCAGCGTCGAAACAGCAGCCATGTTGATTGAGCGGTTTCTCGAAAGTGATCGCTTCCAACAAATAGCTCGAGCGCGCTGCGTTAAGCGCGAGCTGGAATTCATCTTGCCCTGGCAACTGCCGGACGAGGAATTCGGCGGCCACTATTTGCATGGCTTTATCGATTGCCTCTACCAGGACGCCCAAGGAGAATGGCATCTGGTGGACTACAAGTCGAACCAAGTCACCGCGGAAAGTGTCCCCGCTGCGGCTCTTCGATACGAGATGCAAATGTATGTGTACGCCCTCGCCTGCGAGCGGGCCCTCGGCAAGCGTCCTGTCGAAAGCGTCGTTCACTTTCTACGCCCCGAGTGCGCACATACGTTCCCTTGGACTCCGGAGCGGGACGCGGAATTGAATGAAGAGCTTCAGCGGGCCATTACCACGCTGCTTACTCCACCAACAATCTGCTAGCCTGTTATGTCCGCCAATCCCCAACGCGAATTCGCCCTCGATATCGTTCGCCAACTCCGCGCTGCGAGCTTTGAAGCACTCTGGGCCGGGGGCTGCGTCCGCGATCAATTGCTGGGCCGCGAACCCCAGGATTACGACGTGGCCACCAACGCCCGTCCCGAGGAAATTCAAAAACTCTTCGGCCAGCGCCGCACATTGGCCATCGGCGCTGCCTTCGGCGTGATCAGCGTGTTGAATAAAAATTCTGGCCCCGTCGAAGTCGCCACCTTCCGCAGCGACGGGGCCTACCTCGACGGTCGGCACCCCTCCTCGGTTGTCTACACCACCGCCGAACATGACGCCCAACGCCGCGATTTCACGATCAACGGCATGTTCTTCGATCCGCTCGAAGAGCGCGTGATCGACTACGTCGGCGGGCAAGCCGACTTGGCGGCAGGAGTGATCCGCGCGATCGGCGATCCCGCCGCTCGCTTCACCGAAGACAAACTGCGGATGCTGCGCGCGGCGCGCTTCGCCACGACTTTTGATTTTACGATTGAACCTGTCACCCTCGCCGCAATCCAAAGCATGGCGGCTGAAGTCACCGTCGTAAGTGCCGAACGGATCGGCGCGGAACTCACGCGACTCTTCACGCATCCCCGGCGGAGAGAAGGTTTGCAATTGCTTCAAGAATCTGGTTTGCTGCCACCGCTGTTTCCCGAGTTGGTCGATGCCGCCCGGAACAATTCTGATGTTTGGTCAAAGGCCTTGCAAACTCTGGAGCGTTTGGAAAGCGAAAATCTCTCAACGGCACTCTCCGCGTTGTTTGTCGGCCTGCCCAAGCCGGCGGAAGTTGCCGCGGCGGGCCGGCGGTTTCGCTTGTCGAACAAGGAAATCGACTTGGCCGCGTGGCTTGTCAAGCAACTACCGCGCATCGACGTGGCCGAGCAACTTTTCTGGCCGCAATTGCAACGGATACTCCCTCACGAAAGTGCGGGGGAGCTTATGGCACTCGCTCGAGCCGCTTTAGGGGACAAGCATGCTGGCTTACTTGGCTGTCAAGTGTTGCTGGCCTTGCCCAGCGAACGACTCAACCCACCGCCGCTGTTGACCGGCGACGATTTGGTCCGCCACGGCTACCGGCCGGGACCGCATTTCGCCCGACTCCTGACCGCCATTCGCGACGCGCAGCTGGAAGGGCAAATCCGCGATCAAGCCGAGGCCCTGCAATTGGCCGAGCAACTAATTCAAGACCAAGATATTGACCATAAAGGCACGAAGGACACAAAGAAAGAAAAGTAAACACTTATGATAAAAATTTCTTTGTGATCTTTGTGGTTAACTGATTTCTAGCACTAGAGAAGTCCTAGACGGATTGCGCGCGGGTCTTTACCATGTGCGGTATGAGTTATTCGCAAAAAAATTGAGGGAGAAATCGCACATGCCGTCGGAATTCATAAGTGCCCTGGAACTTTTCGCGCAGGCTGCCCCCACGATCGATGGCAAACTCGTGCTATACATTGTGCTCCGCATCCTGCACATCCTCTCGGCAATCATCTTGGTGGGGGGCCTGTTTTATTCGAAAACGATTCTGATCCCCGCCGGGGTGGACCCCTATGGTGGCAACCGCCAGGCCTGGGCTCGCTGGGTCGGCATCGCCACGCTCTTCTTGCTCGTGAGCGGACTTATGAATTTCATGAACATCATGACGACCGCTAAAGCCGTCGGCACGCCGCTCCCCTCGACTTATCATGCCTTATTCGGCATCAAGTTCTTGCTGGGGTTGTTCCTGATGTTTCTCGCCGCGATCCTCGCCGGCAAGACGGCACTCGCCGAGAAATTCCGCCAGAAAATGGGCACGTGGCTCGGCGTGGCTTGGACGACGAGTTTGGCCATCGTCATCCTCGGCGCTTTGCTGCGGACGTTCCCTCGCTAAGTCTCATTCCCCCTTGCGGGAGGGCTTAGGGAGGGAACTTTTTGCTCGCTGGCTAAAACCACTTTTTAGAACTATTCAATCGCATGGACAAGAAAGCCAAGAAACGCGTCGAAGTATTGCGCAAGAAAATTGCGCAGCTCCAAGTCTTGCTCGCCGCCGCCAAAGAGCAGCCGGACGACCCCGCCGAGCCGGCCAAATTACAAGCCGAGCTCGACAAGGCGCAAGCCGAACTGCATGAGCTCAAGGATTCTTGATTCAGCCGGAGCCACACTTGGCTCCGGGCCGTCCCGGACTGCGTTGCAGTCCGGCTAGGGGCGACTACTCTGCAGATTCTTCCGCAGTAGGCGTATCTTCAGCGGCTGCCTCTTCATGCGTCTCTTCGGCAGCCGAATCGTCCTGTACCTCGTCGTCCGGCGTTTCCACCAAGGTACCGGTCCCCTCGGCGTTGAGGCCCAACCGTCGATGATGCTCGGCGATCACGTCAAAGTATTTCCGCTCGCCGTCGTTGGCGATCAGCATCTCCCACAGCGGAAAGCGCTGATCAACCTCCTCGTCACCGAGGTCCAGGTCCAACTGCTGGAGAACCTTGCTGTAGTCCTCGACATATTCCATGAGGTCGGAACCGGTCGTCGAATCGAAGTCCAAAGTTGGAAATGCCTCAAACACCTTGGCCCACAGGTCAAAACTTTCCTCAAACAACTTGCGCGCTTGCAGCAGGTCGGCGTCTTCCTTGAAAGCCTGATTCCCCAAGTAGGCCAATTCCCGCGCCCGCAAGGCGTCGGCGGTCTGCTCGAAATCGGTGCGGGTTTTCCAATATTCGTAGTTGGAGACCTGCCGATTGTTGTTGATCAAGAAAATGCGATCATTGATGTCCGCGATACGATTGGCCAAGCGGCTCGCGTCACCGGCCTTTTCTGGGTTATTCACGGCCACGCGGTCGGCAATCTCCTTGATGGATATCTGCAACTGGGCTTCCCCCTCGCTCACGAGATTATGCTGTTGCTCGGATCGTAGTTTCTCCGGCACGCCCATCGCGGCGAGCGTCGCCGGCGAGAGCTTGCCGCGTTTCTCGGCCAACAACTCCGCGCGTACGCCCAGGGAAAGTGCATCGAATTCAGATTGCAACTTCCGCACTTCCATTTCCCAACGGGCGAGGTCTCCCAGCCGAATCATCGAGCCGCGCGAGGAGCGCATTTCCCGCTTGCCGTAGTTCTCCCACAAATTGGCGGCGGTGCGCCACGCCGCGCGGGCCCGCTCTTGGAAAACGCCATCTTCCTGGATGGCTTCCGCGTAATTGATCTGGGCCATCGCGGGGGCGGCGAAAAAGGTCGTGGGATTCTTCTGGCCAATGCTTTTTTTCTTGTCGTCGACAACCGAAATCGACTGGTCGTAAATACCACGCGAGACGAGCCAGTTGTCGCGCTGTTCGAGCGGCGGGGGATTGCCGTCGTGGAAGCTCTCTTGGAAATCGTCGTCCGCCTTGAATAACCGGCGGTACTCGACATGCTCGTCCGCCCGACCGATCTTGTTGCCGACGAACCAGCCCAGCTCCGCGAGCAAATGCGGATTATCGCGGTTGTATTTCGTCCCTTCCTTTAGAAAGTTGATGCCGCGCAGCACATAACTGAAGCGGTCGCGGAGGGCGTCCAATTCAACCGACACGTTGTACGTGAGATTCCAGGCCTGGTATTTCCAGAAGGAAATAAAATACGGCTGCAACTTGGCCAACTGCTCGAGCGTGGCCCGGAAGTTGGTCCAGTCTTCCTTTTTCTTGTACTCGTTCGCCTTGCTCCACAGCAGCGACACCGCAATGCCGCGTAGTCCCAGCGTCGCCATTCGGATCGTTTCGCTCGCGGGGTCGATCTCGCCCAAATCGGACTGGCCCAGGTCATATTCCTGACGAAGCTCCGAGAGCTTGCCACCGTCGTCTTCGAGCGTTGAAGGGGCACCCAATTGCGAAATGGGAAACAGCAAAATCGCCAGCAACACAACGTAAATAATTTTGCGGTGAAAGGAAGAGTTTTCGTTCATCGCGCCACCTCACGAGTACGGAGCAAAAAGTAACCCACCACGGACAAGCCAATGATATACGCCAGGCACATCGTGAGGTCTTGATAAACTTTGTCGGCGGGCACGTCAAAGCCCAGCGCCGCGAAGGCCACGGTGCTCAGGGCGGCAAAATCGGGCAGCACTTGAGCCATCGTCAACATCAGCGACCTGAACACCACGTCGACCCCCTGGATCAACGAAGTCGTAAACCCTTCGTCCAACTTCGAGATAATATTTTTCTGCGTGATGAGCCGATAAAACGATTCCACCGGTCCGCCCCCATATTCAGTCCCCGCCGCCACGCCGACAAAGAACGGCCGGAAGAAACCGAGCACGATAAACGACACCGTGAACAACATCGCCACCGGACCACTCAACAACGTGCTGGCCGTCACGCCAATCGCGATCACAATCACCATCTGCACCCAAATGCTCGCGTAAACCTTGATCCAGTTCACCAGCGGCGAAGCGTCCGGCAAACGCAGGTACATATCTGGTTGGGCAAAGCCGAAATACTGGCCCCCT
>JBGTMM010000001.1:0-8149 GCA_041743635.1 Bythopirellula sp. | reverse complement strand
CTGCCGAAGTCCCATGGGGGAAATGCTTTTGAAAAAACTCGTGGCCGAGAAGCTCGATTGTCAGATTGCTGAACTTGACCAGCGCGGTGTGATCGTCGCTTCGGCCGGTGTGGCGGCCGTGCCGGGGTGTGCGGCTAGCATCGAGGCGGTCGAAGTGTTGCAAGAACGTGGGCTCGACATTTCCAAACACGAATCGCAGCCTCTGACCGACAAATTGGTTCGCCATGCCGACATGATTTTTACCATGACTGGCGGTCATCGGCACGCCATTTTGCGGCGTTGGCCCGAAGCCTCCAATCGCACTTTTACCTTGAGAATTGATGGCGCCGACATCAACGATCCCATTGGCGGGCCGAAGGAATTTTATCGTGATTGTGCGGATCAGGTCGAACAGGCCCTTCGACAACGGCTGGAGTCCGTTGATTTTTCCTGAGAAAACTGGTACGAGAATGAATGGCTGGAATCTTCGCCGCCTTTCAGCCACTTGGCATACAAGCAACCACTTGGGAAACAAGACAAACTGTTACGCTAGAAACGTAGCGAAAGGTTTTCAAAATGCGCATCGCTATTGGTAGCGACCACCGGGGATACCATCTCAAAGAAAAATTGACTTCGATCCTACAAACGAAGGGGCACGAAGTTGAGGACGTGGGGACTTGCGCCACCGAATCGGTTGATTATCCCGACTTTGCCGCGCTCGTGGCGCGTAAGGTGAGCGATCAAGCCGCCGACCGCGGTATTTTGATTTGCGGCACGGGGATCGGCATGGCGATCACCGCTAACAAGTTCCCCAACGTGAGGGCCGCGCCAATCACCGATGAGGTGACCGCTGAAATTAGCCGCCGGCACAACGATTTGAACGTGCTCTGCCTGTCAGCCGACATGCTCAGCCCACGCAGTGTTGAGCGGATGGTGGAGGTTTGGATCGACACGGAATTCGAAGGGGGCCGCCACTCCCGACGCGTGGAAAAAATTCACGAAATTGAGAAAAACATAAAAGGCTGCTGAGCAATCCTGCCATGAACGGCCGTTGATTCAGCCGCCATTGATTCAACCATCAGTGGGCAAAATTTGCAGGATGGCTTGCCGCAGTTCCTTTGATTTCACGGGCATCTGCAACACCACGCGGTGTTGGTTAGGTTTAGCGCGTTCTTTCCAACTCGTCTGCTGATCGCCTAGTAACAAAACCACCGGCGTACTCTTGGTGGAAGGTTCTTCGCCAAAGCGATTGAAAGCCTCGAACGCACTCGAGCCGATGTGACCCGAACTCAGTAGCACCGCGTCCGCGGTTTTGCTGTTTTCATAGAATCGCTGAAACAAGCGATCCGGATCGCTTGTGAGGAGTACGCGATAGCCGTATTTTTTGAACAAATCGCGTAGCAGGTTCTGCATCTTGGTGTCTGATTCCACGACCATCAGCTTGCGTGGTTCGCCGTTGGCATCATGGCCTTCCAAGGGACCTGAATCAGTGGCTTGGGCCGGCAAATCACGATTTTCCTTGACGCGCTTGCTCGCCAATTTCAGATCGGACAGCATTTCAGCGGGGGTTTGATACCGCCGCTCGGGGTCCAATTCCATGGCCTTGTTGACTACGCGCACCAGGGCCGGCGGCAGCCTGGGGTCGAGTTCCGAGATCGGTTTGATGTTCTGAAACCGCGATTTATCGAGCCGCTTCGTGCGATCTCGGTTCTCCGACATGGGCGCGTGGCCGCTCATGAGTTGGTAAAAAATGGCACCCGCAAAAAAAATGTCGCTGCGCATGTCGTCTTTGCGGACGTTGGTGGCGCGCTCGAGACCGGCGTAATCAATCGTCCGGGGGTTAATCCCTTCGCCGCCATCTTCACTTCCCAAACCCGCCAAACCAAAGTCGACAAGCTTTGCGACCCCGTCGCTGGAGATGATGACGTTCGACATTTTTAGATCGCGATGGGTGATTCCTTTTTGGAACGCATAGCTCAGACCCGCCACCATGCCCTCGGTAATGCGTGCCGCTTCCAAGGGGTCAAATTTACTTCGAACTTTGAAAAAGTCGCGGAGGTTGTGCCCTTCCACGAAATCCATGACGATGTAATGCATCTTGCCCTTGGAGGACACTTCATGGATCGCCACGATGTTGGGGTGCTTGAGTTGCATCCCCAGTTCCCCTTCGCGGCGGAAGAGGTCGGCCTCCGAGGGGTCTTCGCTTTTGCTCTTGCGCAAAACTTTTAAGGCGAAAAGCTCATTGGTGACTCGATGGGCTGATCGATAGACGCGGGCAAAAGTGCCGGCTCCGACGAGATAGAGTACTTTGTATTCGCCGTAAACAAAGCCGGTGCGATAGCCTTGCTCGATCCGCTCCAACTGGAAATTCGTCAGCAAGCCGCGGCGAACAAGAATTTGCTTGAACTGCTCGTAGTCGACGTTCTGCGTGCCAGCTTCACCCCACGCGCCACGCATTTCGTCTTCCGAGACGACGTTAACATCTAAAGCACGCTGCGCCAATTGTTCGGCAGTCAGATCAGTGACCATAGCGCGTGCTCGTCCACGTCAATTTTTCAGCGGCCCCCCTTTTTGGTGGCCCCATTTTGGTAGCCCAGTATCCCCGCAATATCCGGCTTGCGTGGGACGCGAAAACTGGCAATCAGATCAACGTGCCACCCCGTTCAAAGTCGTGCCTGGAGAAACGCTACCGCCTCACGCCACTCTGTTCGCCAATATCATGCTATTCTATCACCCAGAGACTCCGTTGAAAATTGGCTTAGCTCTCGAACTCTTCGAGTTTCGAGCGATATTCGTCACGTTCTCGACGGGTTGCTTCGAGATCAAACATCAGGTATTTCATGTCCAACCGCAACTGGCCCAAGGCATCTTGCACCAGCGTGAGAATGCGCCGGCGACGGCGGGTGCTTTCCATGACCGCGTCGACCAGCGGTGCCAATTGAGACGCAATGTCAGGGGGCAAGATATGAATGGATTCCGCTAATCTTTGTAGATCGGCAGGAACGCTTTCCACGGTCGAAAAAGAAGTGTCTTGAGTGCTGCTCATGTCGAGTCTCCAAGATGAGTGGGTTTGATACGGCATAAAGCAGAGCGCATACCAAACCGGCGCAACTCATCGTTCTATTCACGCAACTGATTTTATATTAACGACTTACGACCGCGCAACGGGCCGACAGCTTGCCGAACCCGCTTGATCGAGATGTTGAATTCCCGCCCTTGACTGAACTAGCGGATGAACTGAACTCCTGATACAAGCCCGACTTACAGCGATTGCACGACCATCTTGGCGACGTTGTTTTCCTTCAACATCAGTCATCCCCACGGACGACGGATTGGCCTCTCCGTACGGATTCTATACATATGCTGCGGACAAGGCGATATTTTTGGCAACCCAACGATCAACGCCTGGGAAGATTTTGCCCTCGACTTGCGCTGCTCATTGCTTTCAGTCAGCTTGCCCTGACAACTCACGCGATCGAGCCAACCTTCCGAGATGAGATGGACGGGGCTCAACCCATGCTCAAACTGCTCGATGAGAGCAGTTTCAAAATCCTGGGACAAGCGATTGATCGCACCGGAGTTGGTGTCGAAGCCGTGCAACTGCAAGGACCATCGGGAGAGAGCGCTCAACTTGCCTTTTCGATCCCCTCTGCTCCGGTAATTGAGGAACTGCGATTGTCTGCGACGATTCGCTGCAATCGACCGGGCGTCCAGATCGCTGCTCGGGCGGTGTTGCCTCGCAGTCACGATGCGAAGACGGGTCGTCCGCACGAGATTCTGTTGCGCGGTGGCAATATCAGCCATGGCTTGCCGAGCGAACGACTTGTCCTGGACGAACTTCCCAAACTCTTGGAGCGTCAAGCCCGGGTGGCTCGGCTCGATACGAAGGATTCACTCGAAGTGCGTGAAGCCTTCGTTTCGCAACTCGTCTTCTTGGTTCCCGGTGGCAACGGGGTCACGGAAATCGAAGTGGATCGGATCGAGCTTCACGGCGTCTTACAGGGTCGAATCGTCGATCCTCAACTGCAACTCGCCACGTCGGAATCCGAAGAACTGTTTGCAGGACCAGTCTTGACAGGCGTCCCCAAGGAATCCCCGCTGCCGGCAAAACCGCCCCCCCAACAGCGTGTGACGGGCACATCATCCATTCATCGCATCATTCGCTGGCAAGGAGAATCTTTCGATTTTCTGGCCCAACTCGGTTTCAACGGGATTTGGTTAGCGCGACAACCCACGCTTGAAGAACTTCAAACCGCCGCGAAAGTGGGCATCTCACTCGTTTGCCCGCCACCGAGTCTGGAAGAACTCGCTCGCGAGGGCCTCCCCGCCAAGTGGGAACCCGTGCTGGCTTGGGATCTTGGTGCGCTGATTGATAGTGAGGAACTGGAGTTCGTGGCCCGACTTAAGCAGCAAATTCAACACTACGATACAGTCGAATCGCGTTTGACGGTAATGACCTGCGCCCAACTTTCTCGGGACGCGAGTCGAGCCACCGATGCTGTGTTACTCGGCCGCGAAATGCTAGGCACGGATCTCACGCTGCGGGATTACGTCACCTGGTTGGGGCAACGGCAACGGATCGCGCGCCCCGGAACTCCGCTCTGGGTAACCATCGAAAGTGAGTTTAGCCTGCTCCGATCTCAACAGATCCAGGCCCTGAGCGGTGCAAATAGCAATGTTCCCCTGCATGCGTCGCATGAACAACTCATCGCGTTGACCGCGGCGGCCATGAGCGTCAAAAGCCGCGACTATGTGTTCAGTTCCGAGTCGTCGCTGATGGGCAAAGACGCCGCCTCCCGGCTACGCGCTCGCAATCATGAGCTGATCAACATGCGTTTGCAGTTGTTGAGTCCCTGGCTATCGACCGGAAAAGTCGCGGGAGTCGCCCACAGTTCTGAGCCGGGACTTTCGGCCATGGTGTTTCAAGCAGAACGCAGCCATTTGTTGATGCCGGTGGCTTGGTCGCGAAATTTTCAGTCGCAGCAATCGTTTCATGTTCCGGGGCCCGTGTCGTTCGTCGTGCCTGGCGTCGCCGAGTCGACGGACGTCTATTTGCTCACGCTCGCCGGGGCCAAGCGACTTCGGCATGAGCGGACCACCGGAGGCCTGCGTGTCTCAGCCGACACTTTGCCCGCCGATGGGCTGATCATGCTCACGAGCGATCCCCAAGCGTTCTCGCAGGTTTCGCAATACTTGCGGCGCGTGGCCGGCCGGGCGGCCGGTTTGCACCGCGACATCACGGCTCATCGCCTGCAAGAATTGGAGCAAGTTGTCGCTAACGATCCTGAACTCGCGGCCGATCCAGAAACATTTCGCGGGTTGCTCAATCGCGCGAATCAAGAACTTGGGGCATGCGACAAGAATCTCGCCAGCGGCGACGTTGAGCTTGCCTATGAACGGATCAATGCGATCGAGCACACTCTCTCGCAGGCTGAATATGTGCTGCGTAACGGAAATCACACGGTTTTTAGCGGGGAAACTCCTCTCCAATTTAGTGTCGCCACGTTTGCCGATGAGCAACGGTTGGCAAATTCGCGCGCCAATGCTGTCGAAGGCCCTCAATTACTCCAGGGCGGCGATTTTGAAGATCTAGGCGGACTGTTGCAAACAGGATGGCGACATCAACAGTTGCCACTCGCCGGCATTTCGTTCGCTGTGCGTTTGAGTCCTGACACCCCTCACGAAGGAAACTATTGCCTGGAACTCGAAGCCCGTAACCTGGACGTGAATGCGCCCGTCTCGGTTGTCACCACGGCTCCGGTGTGGATCAGCTCCCAACCGGTGCCGGTGAAGGCGGGAGATTTGATCGAGATCACCGGCCTGGCCCGCGTCCCCGAGGAATTGATCGGCACAGTCGACGGCTTGCAAATCATCGACTCGCTCGGCGGCCCGGGCATGGCAACGCGAATTCTGCACGCCCCTTCGTGGCGAACGTTCAGAATCTTGCGCGGAGCGACAGCCGACACGCAATTGGTGGTGTCCGTGGCGCTCTCGGGACTGGGCAAGGCGCAGGTTGATGATTTGACCGTGCGAACCCTGCGGCCAACAAGCGAGGTCGCCACGCAAGCTGGCGGTGGACTACGGCAATAGGTCTAGCCTTAAAAACCATTCGCCAACGCCTAACATATATGTTAAATTAGAACATGATTGAGGTTATCGAGTACGTCTGTGATGATGGCCGGTGCCCGTTTGCAGAATGGTTCGCCAAGCTGAACAAGAAAGCCGCCGCGAGGGTGTCGTTCTTCCTTGAACGCATGGAAGCCGGAAATCTCCGCGATCACAAATCGGTCGGGCAAGGGTGTTTGAACGACGTATCAATTTCGGTCCTGGTTATCGTCTTTACTTTGGGCGGGACGGTAACACGTTGATCGTCCTCGTGGGTGGAGGAACCAAATCGAGACAGGACGCCGACATCAAGGCTGGCCTGACCGGGTGATGCCCTCGCCGGGACACTCACGAGCATTCGCCTATTCGCCGCAGAAAGCAATGTTTCTGCCTTGTTCAATTCCCGCACGTTCAGCACCGCTTCGGGCCGGCTCGTTTTGATCTTGAGCGCCACGGAAATCCCGGAACCTGCTTCCTGTGTCCTCTGGGGATTTGGTATGCTAATGGTCGTCGCCCGACCTTTTCGCTTCCAGCAGGATTTGATTTCTCGATGCCTCGCCCGACGAACTCTGCTCTGAGTAACCACAACCCAGCCAGCCGGTTGAGAATGTTCTCTCACCCAACTGACGCGCTCAGCGTTAGGGAACTGCTAATCTTGATATTAGCGGGAGGGATCGCGACATCGTTCGTGGCCCTGTTACCCATGCCTATTCGGGTGCCGGGACATGCGATTCTTAAAGCGACGCTGCCCCTGATGTGTGGCGTGGCCCTGGTTCCCCGCCACTGGGCGGGAACAATGGCTGGGTTGGCCGCACTCGTGGCCGCCGCAATTTTCCTGATGTTGGGCATCGGCCATCTGCAGGCTGCCGCCGTTACATCATTGCTGACCATCGGACCGGCAATGGATTGGGCGCTGCGGGGTGCAAACAGCGGACGTTGGCTGCTCTACCTGCGATTCGCGTTAGCCGGCATGGCCGCCAATTTGTGTGCCTTTGCGGTGCGGTGGGGTTTGGCAATGTTCCAGGCCGATAGTTTGCATCCGCTCAATATGCAGCAATTCGTCTTGGGAGCGTTTCTGTCCTTTACTGTCTGCGGGATTGCAGCGGGATTGCTGAGCGGCGTGATTTGTTTCCGAAATTCAGCGGTCAACGAGAACAAAGCGTGATTACCGTTGGCATCGACGACACTGACATGCTCGACACCCCCGGCACTAACCAATTGGCCCGGCATCTTGTCGAGCAATGCGCCGACCACTGGCACGGAAGACTCATCACTCGACATCAGTTGCTTGAAGATCCCCGCGTTCCCTGCACCCGCCGCAACGGCTGTGTCGCAATCGCATTCGACGGCTCGCCCACCCATTCGGTTGACGATCTTGAAGCACGCATTCGCTCCTTGATGCTGGCGTGGTGCCCGGTAGGGAGCGATCCTGGATTGTGTCTTGTCGAGGGAGACGTGCCGCAAGCGGTGATCGAATTTGGCATCCTCTGCCAAAGGCAATTGGTCACGCAAGACGAAGCCCGGCAACTGGCAGCCGAGCAGGAAATTCACTTGAGTGGCTTGGGGGGGACCGAAGACGGTGTCATCGGTGCCTTGGCCGCAGTGGGACTGATGGCCACCCGGGACGATGGTCGCGTCATTTATTTCGGCGATGCCGAAGTCGATCATTTCGATATTTCAGGCGTTTATCCGGTGAGTCGGCTCGCAGCGTTTGGAGTGGACGAAGTGCGGCATGTTGAAAGCCAACAGTTGGTGACGACGGGAAGCGTTGCACTCGGCAAACGCCTGCGGCCCAATTATCGGCAAGGCAAAGTCGTGTTGTTTGTTTCTCCCGGCCAGCATCAGGGAACCGATTGGTTCGCGGAGCGGGTGCTGTGAAAAAGTTTAATCCTTATCATCGAGAAACATTGATTCGAGATTTCAGCTATGTAGTAGGCACTCTCCGTGTGCCGTCTGCTAATTCCAAAAATACTCCCAGCCGTCCTAGCGCTACTGTTACGGCACGCAGAGCGTGCCTACTACATGGCTTTACCCTGGTTGAGTTATTGGTGGTGATTGCCATCAT